>JBAZFO010000008.1 GCA_041653315.1 Candidatus Micrarchaeia archaeon
TTCTTTCAACAGCTTTAAGGCAAACGGCCTCTGTCTGTTCTTTGACGTACTGGAGAGCGTCGCCGTTTCTTTCAACAGCTCTAAGGCAAACGGCCTCTGTCTGTTCTTTGACGTACCGGAGAGCGTCGCCGTCGCTTTCAACAGCTCTAAGGGCTTCTTTTTCAGAAGCGTACGCAATAATATCGCCCTCTTTTCCGCCGACTTTTTTTAAAAATTCTTGCAAAGTCATTTTCTTAATCCTTTCTAAGTTTTTAATTTTAAGTTTATAATTGCTGGCGGGCGGCCTTTAAAGCCACTCCCGCCGCTGTGCTAAACACCTAAGTGGATAAGCGTTTTATTTTCGGGGGTCGCTATTCACCAGATAACGACCGCCCCGTTTTGAGAAGAAGTTACAAAATTATTTCAAGGAGCAAAAAAACTAAAGAGCGACACGTTCCATATTTCTTAATTCACGCCGAAAATCATCGGCGCGGGCTATGTATCTGTTTCCAAGTTTGCTTAAAAGACCTCGCATAAATCCACGATTGTAAATCCATTTTCTCACCGTGTCGGACTTGATTCCGTGCTGTTTGCAAATCTGCGATAGATAAATTCTTTTCGACATAAGCTATTATCTTTTTAGATTGGGATTATTGGAGCAGTACAGTACCGTAGCATTTGGCGCGTCAAGAGAAGTCAGTTGATTATTGGAGCAGTACAGTACCGTAGCATTTGGCGCGTCAAGAGAAGTCAGTTGATTATTGGAGCAGTCCAGTTTCGTAGCATTTGGCGCGTCAAGAGAAGTCAGTTGATTATTGTAGCATCGCAGTTCCGTAGCATTTGGCGCGTCAAGAGAAGTCAGTTGATTATTGGAGCAGTCCAGTTCCGTAATTATTAGACCGCCGAAATCGGGCATTTTTTTATAATCCAATGACGACAAATCAAGACTCTTAATAATTCCTAATCTTTTGTATGTTGCCAAAGCCGTATTAAACAACCAGTCAAAAACCCTCTGCGTTTCTCTGTGTTCATTAAACCAAACAGGTTTATTTTCAAAGATAATCTTCCAGTCTGTTTCTTTTTGGGACAAAAAGGATTCGCCCACTGGAATCGCTTCGACTATAAGTAATTCTTTTAAGTCGCTCTTATGGTTATCGTTGAGGTTGAAAGCTTTTTTAATAACAGTGTGGCTATTAGAATCTTCGAGCCAATAAACGTCCTGTTCCGTAAATACACTTGAAACACCCTTACACATTTTTCAATTCTCCGTTTAAAAAATATAATTGCAAAGAGCTATTCTATTTTTGTCAATTCCGATACAGTAGTTTTCAGACTATCGGCAATTTTCTGCAAAGTAGCCAAACTCGGCGTTCCGTTATCGCCCTCGATTAGACAAAGGTGATTCTGGCTGATTCCGATAGTTTTTGCTAAATCACCTTGCGATATGTTTTGTTTTATTCTGGTTACTTTTATATTTGTTCCTAAGCTCATTTTTATCACTCCAAAAAGTATATCGGCAAATTACCTGCTATAAAATTACAAGTCAAGGATAATTTTTTAAAGAATTACGGCACAGTTATACAACCACAAGGAAAACAAGGGCTTATGAATTGATTTTAATTTAGTCCAGAATTTATTTTATTTAAGACCTTTGTTTTTGGGCTTCACATAACCGAACTTTATTAGCATTGCTGTTCTGGCTTTGTTGCCGTACCTTTAATGAGATTGTTTGTGAATGAAACGTGAATAAACTTATTACGCTGGAATGGATTAAGGGTCTTTGAAAGTCGCATTTTTAGCCGAATAATCCCGAATGTCCACAAATTTGTGGGCTAATTTTGATATTTGATAAGTTGTATGGATACGCACAGGGGTTAGGATTGGCGGTCTTAACCCCTGATTTTTATTCTTTGTCGGGAGAAAACGAACAGGCGGCCTACTGTTCGCAATAAACCGCCCGCCGTCGGAGGAGGATGAAGAAAACTATTATGCTTTCGGATTGTTCAGGTCTTTGATTTCGTCAATGGCAGTTATTTTGTCCCGCTCTGTATTGTCGTCTTTATTGCGATTCATAGCGATTTTACTCAACACTTTAACCGTAGGCAGTATTGGATTGTCCTGCCTAAGCGTAGGCAGTAGTTTGACGATTGCCGATGCCAGAGTAATAAAACTGGTAATTGCAAAAGTGATTATTACGCTGATTTTTTCCCAGTTGTCCAAGAGCCATTGCAACTTTTCCATATTAGTTACCTTTCATTATTCGATGAAAACCAGACGCTAATAACCAACCAATTATTAACGTTAAAATACCAAAGACAAACGTAGCCCAGACAGGCAAACGGTTTTGAATCTTTTGTATTAAATCCCATTGTCTCTTGTCTGATTCCTGTAAATTAGTAATATCGGAATCGTGCCGACCACATTTTTGCAAATCAACACTTATTCCATTTGTGCCATTTTGGCCGTTTCTGCCGTCCCTGCCGTTTTGTCCGTTCATTTGTTATTCCTTATCAAAGTTAGTTTGGCTGTGAATTTATCCTATTTTTCGTTGTTTCAATTCCGCGAGGTCTTTTTGGTTATATTTTTTAATCATATAATTTCGTACATCTTCTTTTGCGTCTTGTATGGTTTTCTCGATGGCATTTCTTCTCTGTTTGACAGAGGCTTTTTGCCAGTTAAAAGTTATGTCGAAGCCGTCTTTATTTTTAAATTTCATCTGGCCGTTTATGAGTTTGGTTATCTGGTAATCAATAAACTTCGCAGAACCGTCTTGATATTCTTTATACCTTTCATCGTTCAAATACCAGTCTTTTCCGATACTGCGAGACACCTGCGGAGTTGGTATTAAATTTTTCTTGAGTACTTCCTTTGTTTTATCGTTCAGTTTTAGCGGGTCTGGTTTGAGTTCAAAACTACCACCTCTTTGTGAGCGTTCAAATTTTGCTTTTTGTTCGGCCTCTGTTATTGCAGGATTTTTCTTTATCAAATACTGTTGAGCGTCTTGGCCGAGTTCGTCCCAATTTTTGCCGGAAATCTGATTAGCAAAATAGTCTTGGATTACTTTACGTTCTGAATCGGGATAAGAACCTCTGGCCTTAGAAAATCTGGCTGCTATTGCTTGGAGTGTGTCCTGACCGCCAATTTGTTCTGGTAGAATTACGCCTAACTTAGCTAATGTTTTATCGCTGGCATTAAGAGCCTGCGAGCCTACGCCGCCCAAAGTTCCTTTGATAAATTCTTCTACCTTTATAGGCGAAACATTAAGACCTGCCCCTATTTTTCTGGCAGTTCCAGAAGTATAAGGCTTAACCTGCATATCAACCGGCGCATTTTCTAAGCTTCTTGGTACTTGCTTTGAGCCGGTGAAGAAATTTTTATTAGCATACGCTTCAAGTGTCGGTTTGATAATCTGCGGGGTAAGCGTTGAGATAACACTGCCCTTTGTTGGATTTATTGGAGATACCGTTCCTATCAATGCCTTAGCGACATCATTAACAGAGACAGGCGATAGACCATACATCTGTTCAATAGGTCGTCTTGCCATTGACGCTATGTTGTTTATTTCCTGCGATAATGGAATTTTAATTACATTCCATTTGCCGTCTTTGCCCTTAACTGGATTCGGCGGAATGATGATAATGTTATTCTCTTTTTCCCATTCAGCAATATCCTCATAAGCCTTACGCCGTTTATCGTCTATCAGATTCCACGCCGTTGTAATTGCGACAGGAGCAAAAACAACTAAAGCCACTTTTGCGGCTGTCTGTATTGGTCTTTGCGATAAATTTCTCACGAAAGTTCTTGAACCCTGAATACTGGCTGGCAAGTAAAGAAGAGTGGCATTAAGTACTTGTTTCCATTCCCCGCCTCTGCGGAAATTGACAGTATTTTCTCTTGCCGCTCTTGACGCTAAAATTTGAGTATCAGATTCAGTTCGTCCTCGTTGTAAAGATTGTCTTTTTTTGCTAACATAATTTTGTATTCGCGAAAACTCCTCGCCCTTATTAACTATGTTCTCTGCTGCCCTTAGTAGTTCGTGAGGCCGCGTTACTGTGTAAAGTATCTTACTTTGTATATTTTTCCCTGCTCTTATTCTTTTAACCGTTAAAGGATTTGGATTTCTTGCAATATCAAAAGATGTTGATAGTGCGGAATTTCTCATCATCTCGTTATATATTTTACCGTGTCCAAAAGTCTCGAATAATACTTGTGTAAATACAAATGGATTTGCTATTGAATTACGAAGTGAAATATCGCCATTTATTATACCCGTAACTTGGTCTTTGGCTACGTTGGCCGCAAGAAAGGGTAGATTTACTCCGGTGATACCTAATTTAGCAACCCTGACAGGCGTGCTAACAATACGAAGAACTGTACCAAGTTGCTGGACATTGAGGCTTTTTGCGGCGTTGGCTATTTCGGGTGTGGTCTCAAAAGTTCTTTTAACGCCATTGTCTAAAAATGAGATTGTGTGTTGTGCTGATTCGCCCTTTTTTAATTCTCTCAATCCATAAGGATTATCGGGCAAGTCTTTATAACCTGCCAATATTCTGGCTGCTTTATTTTTTTCGCCTTGCTTGAAAGCGTCTGCGGTTTTCGCAAGTAACGAAGCGACCGGACTTTCAATTTCTCTTTCAGAGCCTTCAAGTTTTTGCACTACGGTTTGTTTTGAAAGCGAAGCGACCGCCTTTGAATTGAATTGTCCGCCTTTTTCAAGTTCATTAAAAACCCTATTCAATGGTACATAATTCGGGTATCGTTTTTTAAGCATATCCGAAATGTCTTTGCTGATTAAACCAGAATCAATAGAATAATCCAAAAGTTTTTGGGAATACTGATTTATTGCTTTTGCCTGTTCCTCATATCTCGGTGCGAATTGTTTTATCAACAAAGCGTCTTTTAATAAATCTCTGCCGGTTTTTATTCCTAACGCCTCGACATCACGGGCTTGTTTGGCAATCATATATTGGTCGAGATTACCAAGATTATCTGTTCGTCTAATAACCTCAACCAACCCATTATCTTTGGCAAATTGACTTGCAGGCGTAACCGTATCTAATACTTTATCGATTTGATTTGTAATATGGTTTTCCGGCAATACTTCATAACCGCCTTTTTTCTGTGCAATTCTCAAAGTGTCTTCAATCGGCGAAGCAAAGTCCACAAGTTTTGACTTTGCCTCTTTATATAGTTTGCTTGCATTTCCGATAATACCCAAAGATTCTGATTGTCTTGCGGTATTTTGTTTAGCCGTTTGCTGTTCAGCATATTTTTCAGCGTCAAAAGATTTTAAATCCTCCGGCGACATTATCGCCGCTTTCACTTCCGGCTTATTATATTGCAGTTTTACTTCGTCCCATATTTTTGTAAGGTGAGGCTTAATCCAATCACCGGCGTATTCCGTAACAAGTTTAGACCATTTCGCAAAATCTCTAACACCGTTTTCAAAGTGGTATGCGCCGATAATTAAAGCATCTGAAAAATCGCGGGGGTCAAGACCGCTTCGTAAACCTTTGCCGAATAATCTCTTTTTAGCTGCGGCGGCGGCTTCATCGGAAACAAAGCGAGTTTGTTTTAATTCTGTCGGGGCAAGAAATTCTCTGGCGTTTTTACGAGCAATCTCTAATGCTTTTGCCGTTTCAGTTTCAAGAGTAGTTTTCGCGCCCCCGCTTTCGGGGGCGGGCGGGTTAAAAGTTCCTTTTTCTGTCGATAGATATGTTATATTTTGTACGGAATCTTGCAACCTCGCGTCCGTTAATGCTTTTGCTACTCTTGTTCTAATTGTTTCAAGAGGAATTTTTTCATCATAATAAATCGTCAGTTTTGAATTATTTCCGTCCCAATATGATTTTTCTATTCCATCTAATTTATCTGTACGTTCTGTTATTTTCCCCTTTCCCGCTTCGGCTGTGTCTTGAGGGGACATAGCAGGCTCTTTTAAGTCGGGATATTCTGCGATAATTTTCTGTGAAAGTAATTCGGGATATTTTTTGATTAAGACTAACTGTTTATCATCTAATGGCTCGCCCCATAAATCAAATTCACTGACAGTTTTTTTAATAACAGCTTTTTCTATGGCAGTATTTATTGCTGAACGTATTTCAGATTCGGTATGCTTCCCAGCGTCAAAAATCAAATCAGAATCAAGACCCGCGTTCTTGCCTATTCCAATTACTACATCTGATTCGGATTCAGAATGAACTACTGGGTGTTCGGCTAATCTTATTCTCACTTCTCCATTGTCGAAATAATGAGCTTCACTTTTAGCGGAACGGTTAGGCGCAGGGAATCGTTCACGGAGTATTCGACTGACAGCGTTAAATACATCGTCTTGTTTTTCAATTATTCCATCATTCCCGCTTGGCTGTTGTTTAGATGGCTCTATGTTATCGCGGGCAGCCTGTTTTTCTGCCATTGAGGGAAGTGTAGCAGATTCGGGGGTTTTTGCAACAGGCTCTCTGTATTTAGCCTGTGGAACACCAAAACTACCCTCTGCTGTGTCCATCTGCACCGGCTCATTTTTGAAGTCTTTGGCGGTATGTTCTTCCCAAGTCTTTTGGGCAATGTCTTTCAGGTTTTTAGCGTTTTCTGCTACTTGCGCCCAAGCCTCTTTAGGAGATAATTTCTCATATCCGATATTGCCCTCGGCGGTTTCAATCTGGCCGGTTTTCGGTATCTGTGCCATTTTCAAGCCGAACTGCACAAGTGATTCAGGCGGTACGTCTTTTAATTCAGGGTGTTTGTTTTTTATGGCATCACCGGCCTTGATTATCTGTTCTCTGTATTTAGGTCTAAAGAACAAATCCGGCGTTCTCAAAATCGCACCGGATAATTCAAATCCCAAAATGGTTAGTACGGTGTCCTCAATATCTTTCTTTGTGCCACCCTCTAATGCCGTTAAGCCTGCAAAGCCACTGGTAATAGTTCCAATTCTTGCTATCTCTTTGGCCGTTTTTCCGGCTAATGATTTTGGTATCCACGGCTCGAAAGCCGCACCTGCAAAATGCAATGCCTGTCCAGTCATAGCAGAAGTTAAAGCCTCTTTCCCGATTTCTCCAGCAGTTTTATCGCTTCCGATATTTGTTAATGCAGAATGACCCGCAAATAGAGGGGCTAAATACCTTTTGCCTGGCAATGCGGCAAATTCCGCACCAACTCGGCTTACGGTAGAGGCAACGCCGGTAAGTCTTTCGCCTATTGGTAGTTTTTGCTCGGTATCATATTCTGAAAGAGCTTGTCTGAAAGTCGAATATAAGCCTTTTTTTGCATCATCGCTCCCTTTCATAAAAGCGATAAAAGACGGCTCAACAAGACCTCGCTTGCTTAACTGATTCATTTTATCGAAAAAGTCAAAAGCCGTTGAAGCCCTTAGTAAATTTCGTTCGTAAGGTTTCATTCCGGCAATTACGTCTTTTGCGTATTCCACAGGACGGCGTGCCTCTTGTTCAACCTGTGCGGCCTGTTGTATGTTCTGTTGTACAATTTGCGGTTTCGTCCCCATTCCAAACCGCTCTAACTGTGCAAAGTTCGGCTCTTGAATAAAAGGAGAGGTTATTGACCGTTCTTCCTGCTTCGGGGACTGTCCGATGTCGTCAAACGATTTAACGGCAGGCTTGCCAATTTCATCAAAAGGCTTGACTTGTTGAGATTGAGAATTTGTACCTATTTCTTCAAATGACTTTATTGCCATTTTTTAGCCCATTTATTATAATACTCTTTGGCTTTTTTTACATTTTTGGTTTTAAGGGTTTCTGTGTTTGCGTAAAATTCTTCAAGAGATTTAGGCTCTCCGGTTGATTGTATAGAATTTGCGTCCGCCCCGCCATTTTGTTGTTGATTTAAAAAATTATCAAAATCAGTAGCCGTATTGTCGCCGATAGGTATTTCAAGTTTTGTCTGTTCGCCAGTTGTCGGGTCGATACCATAATAACCATCCGCGCCTTTTACAATTCTCATTCTTGCGCCATAAGCTCTTGATTTCTGTCCTGATGCTATTTTAGCTTCTGGCGTGTTTTTGTATTTATCATTCATATACCACGGCGCATCGCTAAATTCCTGATTACCATTTTGCAATCTGCGTTTTGTGTATTCGGCCTGTGCCTGTTCGAGCGGAGACATCATTTGCTGTTGCAACATTTTTTGAGCCATTTCCATACCACCCGGCGTTTGGAACTGCGGTAACTGACCACCCATTTGTTGAGGATTCTGACCCTGATTCATCTGCGGATTAGCAAAAATACTACCCGAACCACTCGCGGAAAGCATAGGGTTTAATTGCATATTTGCAGGAGATATTCCACGTTGCATAAGATACTGATTCATTGCCTGCAAATCGGCGTTGCCCATATTTCTTTGGCGTTTTTCCTGATAACTTCGCTCGTAACCCTGCATCATATTATTGAGCATTTGAGCGTAAGGGGCGTATTTGTCCGCTTCAATTTGATATATCGTCTGCATAACTTATCCTTAAAATTATCTACCTAAAAAACCACTTAACAAACCACGATTATTTGTATTATTTGCCGGATACCCCCTACTTTGCCAATATCCCTCTCCGGTAGTTCCTTTATTACCGAGCAACATCGAAGATGCCATAGTTCCCGCTGCCTTACCGGCTACGCCGCCAAACATCGGAAGAAACATACTACCGGCAATTTGACCGGCTATCGGCAAGCCATCTCTGCCGGTTGCAATCATACCTTTGGGGAGTATTCCATTAAGCCCAAAAAAACCTAAGAGGCCATTTATTCCAGTTTGGGGTACATCTTCGTTAAACAAACCCTCAATTGCGCCGGGTTGACCATTTAAACCGCCCATTAAACCGAGATTATTTATCATACCGAGAGGCATATTTACCATACCCATCGGATTAGAAAGCATTCCCAGGGGATTTAAAAGACCGCCTATGCCGCCCGATTGTCCGCCGCCGCCGAACAGTCCGCCCAACAGTCCACCACCGCCGCCGCTACTTTGATTACCGGAATTTTGATAGTTTATTATCATATTAACCTTTTAAGCAAACATTGTTCCCATACCACTTGCACCAAATCCACCCATCATAGAGGCTGCACCGCCAAATGTATCACCACCCATTCCGCCGCCCATTAAACCGCTAAAAAGTCCACCCATCATATCTTGTCCCATTCCAGAACCCATAAACGAACCGAGTAATGGCATAAATGATGAACTTGCCGATGGCGCGGATTGTTGAACATTTGCCACATTTTCAAAGGCCGGAGTGCCAAGAGCCAAGCCCATAGTATTCAACCACGGATTATTGTAAGCCTGACTTTGCAACCACTTCTGTTGTTCCGCTGTTAAGTTCTGTTGAGTGTTTTGCTGTTGCAACGCACCGGCATTCATTGCTTGCCCCATCGTATCCATACCCATAGCACCTATCTGTCCGGCCTGTTGAGCTAATTGGCCGGGCATCTGTGCCATATTCATAGCCTGATTTATTCCGGTTTGTTGTCGGCCTAATTGCGCATTCCTACCCTGATACATCAAGTTTGCAAGTTGGGCGTTCATATTTGTTGACAAATCAACACCGCTGTTCGCAATAGCTCTGTTCATCGCACCGCTGCTGCCCGCACCCTGACCGGCATACTTTTCGAGAAGTTGGGGCATTATATTTCTCTGGTAATTCTGCATAGCGGGATTTACAAAAGCAGATTGCCAGTATTCCTTATCAGAAGCAGGGTTATAATCAGCAAGCATTGAGTTTAATGCCGGATTGGCTTGATTGAGATAGTTTTGGCCTGCATTTGCATCATAACCCTGCAATGCTTTGCTGAAGATATTCGCGCCCTGTTGCGCGGTCGGTATCATACCGCCATAGAAATCTATGCCCTGTTGTTGAAGATTGGAAAGCGGCGCAACCGTCTGGCCGGAGTAGGCAGGCATACCCTTGCCAAACTGTTCACCCAAAAGCGTAGTCATTTGGTCAAGTAAAGACCTTTGGCCAGGTGTTAATGTTGTAGCCTGTATTATATCCGTACTGGTAGAACCGCCGCCGCTGCCAGCAGTACCGCCGCCGCCCAAAATACCAGTCAATCCACCTAAACCACTGCCGCCACTGCTACCGCCGATATTTCCCATTATAATATCTCCTTTGAGATAAGAATTTTATCTACTTTGATATTGTATTTTCTTAGAAATGCTTTAGTGTTTTGAAGTCTTACTGTTTCACCAATCAATTTATGAATGCCTTTTGACTTTGACCATTCCTCAACACTTTTTAAAAGTTTTCCGGCAACATCTATGCCGTCTATCTGTTTTGAGACATACCAAAAAGACACAAATACATTTTGAGGATTAACCACTCTGCAAACAATCAAACCAACCGGCGATAAATCCATTGCAATCCAGCAACCAAAATCAACATTGCCGAGGTTTGTATCGAGCCATAATGAGAGTTCTTCTTGTGAAGAATTTTCAAACTTGTTAGGCATTTGTTTCAACAAGTCCAAAATGGATTGCTTAAACTTAATCTCATTGACATTTATTATTTTCATTAAACTACGCCTATTACAATTCCGTTTTCTACCGACACGGTTTCGCCGCCCGCCGCCGCAAAGGTATCTGTAATCGCATCGCCTTTATTTATTCTTTTAAGAAGCCAGTTAATCCGCCTGTTTTGATTTTCTATAATTTTTTCCAAGTCCGTCAATCTCCTGTCAATATAGACAGGCATCGTCTCTCCGGTTTTAATTTTAGGGAACAGTTCTTTTTCTTTTATGAGTTCCATTTTTTTAGTAAATCTTCGCCCCCTTTGCGAAATACGGAATTATCGAATGTATTCTCGGCCTGACTGAATTATCGTTTGTTATTTTGATACTATGAAATCTGGCCTGTTCGCCAAAATAAACTGTTTTTAAAACCTTATCTTCATTAAGAGACGTACCATCACAGGTTATAGATGCCGTTTTGATTATCTCCGTAGAACCGTCTTTGAAAAACTGAACGTCAAAAGTAACATCATCGTCTCTGTCAACAAGAAAACAAAGTTTGCCCAAATACGCCTTACTGTTTTCCTCGATAAAAGGATTCCACTGCCCGCTTTTGGCGATAAACTCAATATCAGTTCCGTTATCGGCACTACTTGAATTTAATTTATAAACATATCCGGTCGTGCAACCCATAAGAATTGTCGGATAGCCCGCCTGATTTGATTCATCGTCAAAAGAATAATCAATATCGTCAAGTGTGGTTTCTATATTGTCGAGAATTAAATCACTGGATAATTTGCTTTTGCCGAAACAGTGAGCCGGTAATTCGTAAATCGCAAAAGATTGATTTTCGTAATTATAAACCAAAACTCTGTCCGGTTTCGTTCCTGCCTGTGAAACATAGGAAATAAAAATCTGTTTATCTGCCTCTATGTTTATGGCGTTAGAATAGCTAATATAAGTCAAATTCCAACCAACAACCTCATCAGGAATTACAATGTTAATATCATAAGAACTTCTGCCATCGGTTTCTATAAGTGAAGTACCGTTGACATTCAAAAGCCTGTCTTGTCCCTGCACCTGATAAGTAACCATAGAATCTATCGCGTAACACCCGCCCTGCGCAATTAAATCCCATTGGAAAGGCAGGTCTGCATCGCCGGTGTAGGTATATCGCCATAATGAATTACTAAATCTTACATACAAATCCTCGCCAATAAAACCTGCCGAAACGATATAGTCGTTTGTTTTATCGTTATCGAGATAGTTTTCATCAGGCCATATTTGAGGATTATTTGCCTGACACCATCGGGCGCGTTTGCGGTATCTCGTTCCTCTTTCTGTGGTATCGAAAATTATCAATCGTCCGTGATAAACGACTATTAAGAGGCATCTTGTAATATCGTTATCCGCACCGCCGTCAACGTCTAAATCTATCTGTAATTTACTTAAAGATGTACCGTCATATTTGCATATCTGGTCAACGCTATTTGTGATGTATGCTATGTCATACCAGTTTGTGATTCTGAAAAAGTTCGTATCGTCTCCGGTAAATTCATCATCACTTGACGCGCCATCAGCAACGCCGAAAATCTCTGCGTGATTAGTGTGGTCAACGAGTGTTGCACCATTACGGAAAGCATTTGTAGCAGTAACGTTTTTAAAAATTATTGTACCATCGGCATTGCCAGATAACCACGCGCCGTGGTCTAAAACAACAGATTCTATCGTAGCGATTATTTCTGCCGTTCCAGTAGCATCATCGGCGACCCAAGTATCGACTATTTTAAATGTCGTAGCCGCTTTTTCTGATACAACAAAAGTTCCATTGTAATTTGTCGTTCCTGTAATATAAACAGTAGTCCCATTTTCTAATCCGTGAGCAATTGATGTTGTTACAGTAACCTTCCCACTGCCAGCGTCTGCAAAATGCGTAATAGTATTAAGGCAACCCACAACATCATTTGCAAGCGGTGTATGATTTTGCACCCCGCCGTGTTTAACGTGAACCTTATGCCTTGTCAAGTCAACAAATGCCGATGTTACGGTATCCCATTTATTGATTCTCTTTGTATCGCAAGCCAATAGATATTCACTTGCACCATTATTGTATGTAAGTAATCCCATAACCGCTAATGCGGGGTTTGTATCCGTCCCTGCGGTTGTACTGGTTTTTACTAATCTGCCAAATTCTTCATACCCCTTGCGTTTTTCAAGAACACCTCTTTTTATATGACAGTTGGTTAATTCCGTAAAAGCGTCTTTAGGGAGCAACCAAGCGTCTCTCTGTGAGACTTTGCCAAACTTCCAATCTAAAATAGGGTATGGGGTAAAATTCATTTGTTTCCTATTGGAATAATTAGTACTCCACCACAACAACGTGAATACTTGTTAAATTTATATCTGCATTTGCGCCATTTACACCTCTTACCCCAAAACTGCCAACTGCCACAGATTCCGCATAATCAATCGTGGCGTATGCACCTGTTGCCGTTACTGTTCCTATGCCAGAAACTACAATACAATAATTTACATCAGCCATTGATGGCGACAGATTGACTTTCCATCTGCCCGTGGCCGTATGGGTTACGCTCGATACGCCCGGATGTGAACCCAAAAATGCACCATCGGAATTAAAAACTGCGTAGGCTTTGATTTGCGGAACTATTGCACCTATCTGGTCATCGACATATTTTTTATTGGTAAGCTCTGCGTCAGCATCGGGCGCGGCAGAAGTGGCATTTTTAGAACCATCGGCCAATGTCGCTATTCCGGTAACGCCAAGTGTGCCTGCAACAAGCGTATCTCCAGTCGAAGCGGCAACATTGAACTTATCTGTATTTACCGCAAAATCACCTGTAACGCCAAGCGTACTTCCGAATACTCTCGCTGCGGCAAGAAACGTAGCGAATTGTTCAACAGATATATTTGTCCAAGTTGGTGCTGTTGCAGTTAGGATATAGATTTTATTGTCGTCAGAATCAATCCATACAGAACCTAAATCGGCAGAAGTAAAAGCCGTAACGCCGTCTAATCGTGTCGCTGGCGCGGTTGACTGAAAGAAACATCGAGCCGAGCCTTGAGCGTGAATGCCCGTCTGCGTTCCGCCTGTCGTAAAATCGTGTTCATTGTCTATCGCGGTTTCTAAAGCACCATTGTTATCTCTTATCGTATCGTCAATCGTTTTTGCCGCTACTCCGGCAGCAGGCAAATCTTTATTCCAAGCAGTCATTTTTAATAATTCCTTTCAATCTGTCTGTTCTTCATTTGCAGATATTTTTTCTGGTTTATAGACCTGACGTGATAGTCAACAATTCCCGAAACATCATTAGCTCTTTCGGTGTCTTTTTCTTCCTCTGTTAAGTATAATAACGCCGCAAGTGCGGCTATTAACGCACCCCATTTAATATCAAGGGGAGTATCGGAATCGCTACTCAAAGCGTCCGGCCTGCCGAGTACCGGACATTTCAACTGGTATGTATCGTTTGCTCTCGGCCTAACGTAAATATAATCCTCAAATATCGCAACCGTTTCAGGAGTTCCCCTGTTATCGGGGTCGCCGTCTGTGTAAGTATCCGTAATAGCCGCATTGTCTAATGCCGTTGTGCCTGGAATAAATCCGCCCGAATCCGTACTGATAACAGTTACGAACCCCATAAAAGCAGAATCGGAATCGGCGGCATTTAAACCCTCAATAGCAAGAGCAGGCGTAGCATATCCGGTCGCATTGCCGCTTGCTTGCGATATTGTTATCGTTCCTGCCGAATTTATTTTTAAAGCAAAAGCACCGTACTTGTTTTGCGGGATTGTACTTAAACCGCTGAAAGATACCTCACTTGTCGTTTTGGAATATGAATACCCGCCAATGAGATAAGAAAATGTACTGTGTTTAATTTTCTTCGTATCTGATGAACCTATCGCAAGCGTGGGCGCGGTTATGTATTGTTCATTGCCATCTTCG
Source organism: Candidatus Micrarchaeia archaeon (assembly GCA_041653315.1). Lineage (NCBI taxonomy): Archaea > Nanobdellati > Microcaldota > Candidatus Micrarchaeia > Candidatus Micrarchaeia archaeon. The sequence continues at coordinate 14,389 of JBAZFO010000008.1, forward strand.
GGATAATCAGTAAAGAATTTTTCGGTATCACCCTCAAAGATTATTTCCTCGCCATTCAGAAAAACAGGTCTTGTAAAATCAAGTTCAGTTTGCAGAATTGCGTACTTGCCATTGTCGGTTGCCGATAGTGCCTGTGTATGCCAACTTTTAAATTTATCAAGTTTGAGAATTTCCGGCAGATGATTTCTGTAAGCGTCATTTATCCACTTATTACAAGTCGCAGACGTAATTTCAGACGTTGACGATTTGCCAATATGTGTTCTAAATCGTGTTCTTATTTCGCCTAAATTATGTGTAAATTCATCAGCCATAATCACCCTCAAAACAAGGGGTGAGGATTAACCCACCCCTTATCAATTTAAAATTATTGAGCAGTTACAACAGAAGAAGCACTAAGCGGAATATATCTCATATAAACCGTTAATTCTCCAGCACAAGTTCCATCGTGAACAGCAGTTAGTTCAACCATTCCAATAGGAACGATAAGCCCATAAGACACATCTGTTCCCATCGCCAGAGCAACGCCGTTCGTTACCTCTGTTAAGTCAGTAGCAAGAACACCATCCCAAGTATAAAGTGTACCAACCGCATCGGCGTTGATTTCAAGACCGGGCGCAGTGATACCAAAAGCCGTATCGGTCGCCGGTGTGGTCGGGTCGATATTGTAGCTAATAGTACAACTTTCGCTTGCAATAGCCGTAGTTGTTACATAAGCAACAATTTCCGTAATCTTTATCGGCCCGCCAGTAACGGCAAAAAGGTTATTTGCGCCATTAGCTATCGTAGATACTGTTTTGGATATAGACTTTTCCATAGTGCCAGTACCAGTAAGCGCCTGCATTTCAGAAGCCGTATCCATTGCAGCCGTATCAACAAGAACTGCCGTTAAATTAGCATCAAAGTCAGATAAATCTTCCTGAATAACAGCAATGTTTGAATCCACATCTACCAAATCGTGTTGTATTGAAATGATATTTGCGTCAACGTCAACAAGGTCGTGCTGAATAGCGTCTGTATCGGCATTGATTACTACCAAATTTGCGTCAATATCGACCGCATCGTGCAACAGACTATCAAGGTCAACATTTAGAGCCTGTAATGACATTGTTGTATTGTTAAATGTTGAGGGTGTGGCCGTTGCACCATTGCACATAATCATAGCAAGGGCAGAATCATTGACAAGCGTGGCTGGATAAGCACCTGTGCCATCAGAGCCGTAATACATCTTTTTCAGAATATCATCGGCAGAGCCAGCCGTTACAGTTCCAATAGCAGGTAAAGCTGGTATTCTGATTGCACTTAAATCTACAGTGTTGATACCGTAATTTTCAATGCAAGACATTGAGCCAGGGTCTAACGTGGTAGCAATCGTATCTGTGTACATCGAATTCTTCTCACAAACGCCGGTAGCTGCACCGCCAAACTCAATAGCATACTGGCCTGTTGACAGGTTTGTAACCGTATTGAAGCCGATATAGCAGTTTGTAGGCACTGCTGTACCAGCCCAGATACCAGCTTCGCTAAATGTGCCGTAAATTATATTGCCGTAACAGGTTGGATTTACAATAGTCGCCGCTTCAAGATTGATAAAATTTGCGGGTGCGCCAGTACAATAGTAAGTACAATTTGCAATAGTACAATCCGTTGCAGTAGTTCCGACAGCAATACCATCAAGAAATTCATCGGTCGCAGCCGCTTCGCCATCGGCAAATTCGCAGTTCACTATCGTTGCAAAATCACCTGCGTTTTCGACATCAATAGCGTGTGCAATACCTGTAACTGATGGGACAAATCGTAAATTACTGATAGTTACGTTTGCCGCACCGATAACAAATTCCCCGGCAGCGTTTGTATAAACAAACTCCGGTTTATCTGTGCCTTTGCCAAGACCAATAACAGTAATCCCTGCAACATCTAAATCCACTCCGTCAGCACCGGATAAATCTTCCGTATGTCCCTGCATAACGTAGATTATATCTCCGTTGTTTGCAGTACACTTTGCAACCGCAGCGTCAAGAGTAGGCAATGCCTCTGTTGGAGTTTTACCGTCAACTGTCGCGGCGTTTGACTTGCCGCTATCGACATAGAATACATTGCCAGTTCCGAGATTGCCGCTCGACTGGAGATTTGCTATATCAGTATCGTAAGTATCAAACCTGTCAGTAAGTACCCTCAAAAGTCCTTTTGTGTTACTGATATTCTTAAAGTTTAGTTCCTGTTTCTCGGCCAATCCCATTGACACAAACGCCAACAGAAATACAACCATAAAAACAGCTTTCATTGTGTTTTTCATAGTTAGTTCCTTTCACGAACTTTGATTAGTTTTTTTCTTTTAAACTTGTAATTCGGCTTCAGCTAAAATCTGATTGCCGACAATGCCGAGCTTATCAAGAATCGCCTTGTCGAGAACAACGCCAAATTGAGCATCTTTAGGTACTTCCGCGTCATTCAAAACTTCAAAGATGTATTTTCTGGACACTCCAGTTCTACGAGAGACAGGCTCACCGCTTACAGGGTGAGGAGTTGTTTCGTATTGCGGCTCTGTGCCGGCAATAGTTTTGCGCAGATTGTCGACAAGCCATATTGGGAGAATATGAACCCTGCCATCGTAAAGCGTGAAAGTGTGCAGACAGCCTTTGTTGATTTTCTCTGTTGCGCCCGGATTAGCGATATTTCTAAATAAGGCATAAACCTTTTTAGAAGCCTCAATCGCTTTTGATTCGGGGGAAGAAAAATCCTTTTTGGTTGTCGTTACACCTGCGTCTTTCAGGGTTTGTTCTGCCTTAACTTTCAACTCTGCCCTTACTTTTGCGTCAAGCTCGATTTCGTGCCTAATCGCGGCGGTTTCGACAAGGTTTTCAAGTTCGTTACGCTTTACGTTTTTTGGAACTTCAACTTTTAGCTTTACCGCTAAATCGTTAAGTTCCTCATTGTTCATTTTCTTTAGTTCTAACACGTTCATATTCAATTCCTTAAATTTCTATTTTTTAGATTAGTTTTTCATACCTTACGATTTATGCGCCGCATACTCCGCCAACCCAGCCGTCAACATCGCCAAAATCGACATCTTCATCGGATTCAATGGCTATAAAATACGCCTCATAACCATCAGCAACCATTGTTGCGGCAATTCTTACGCCCTGATAACCTACTCTTGTTTCGGGAACATTGACTCTTTCCCAAACAGTAGAACCATCTGTTACCTGTTCGCCTATACCGGCTGGCCAAGTCGGCTCGGTTGCCGCAGATGTGCCGTCCGTAACACATTCAAAAATAGCACTCCTGTCGGTATTTGATGTTGAACTCGGTCTAACATAAGTTCCGTGTGCCGTTACAGACCTTGCTGTCGCGGCAGAGCCTACCGCCTGTGTCCAACTGGTAATTGTCGGAGCTTGCGCAGCACTGTCATAAGCGGCTATACCACTGGCCGATGCTATTTCGGCATCAACGCCATCAGTGAACGACCAACCGTCAATTATTGTAGCCAGTTCGCCGAACTGTTTAAACCACTCATAAACAACCGCGTTCGTGGACGATGCACCCCTGTAAATCATCTTGAAATAGTTCGGTATAAAACCGAGAGGCAGGTACACAAGGCCGTTATCGCCTGTCAATTTTCCTGTTTTTATTTGATTCATTTGTATTTTCCTTTCATTTTTTCAGTTTTGTTTTGTTGTTAAAAATTAGATGGTGAATTTCAAGTTGTGAAGTCTGATTTCATCGAGAATCTTAGAAACGTGCGTCATATACCAGCCGATATGCTGAACTGGATTGATAACGCCTATCTCCTTGCGGATAATCGGCTCTTTGCTGCCGTCTATCTCGACATTGCCATAAGCACCGCGAGACAAAACCGTAGCATAGTAGTATGTACTGCCGTCATAATATCCATTAGAAGTCAAACACCATCGAGTCATACCGATAGAGCCAACTTCGCCAGGCAGAAGATTCGTCTGTGCAGGATAACTTGCGACCGGCACAAAACCCGATACCGCTTTAAGTTTCGTCCAGCATTTGACGTTTGCGATTACAGGGAAAGCCTGCTCAATCGGAGTAGTTCCTACGCCCCTACCTGCTTTGAGAATAGGATAAGGCGGTTCGCAATCTTCATTCAAAAGAGCCTGAACAACAGCGTCAATATCCTCTGCATTAAGGAATGTTGCTGTCCCTGTTCCGTGCGAGCAGGTCGTAGAAGAAGCCGCACCGGCAAGCACGTCTTTGCTAAGCGTATCGACCGTAAGGTCTCTTGCATCAATAAGCTCATCAACGGTCATCTGTTGTTCCTGTCCCAGTCCTGTCATATTCAGCCATTTAGACCGAACAACAACAGCACCGTAAGGCTTTACGGATGCCGATATATCGGTCTTTGAGCCGAGTAACGGGGTCGGTTCGCCTATCTCATTAAGCGGCGTTGTCTGTGCGCCAAACTTCGCAAGCCGTCTCCACTTAACAACCTCACCTGCGTTTTTCGGCATTCCTACTTTTTCCGCGAGTATAGCGTAAAGCAGTTTCGGCTTTAAAGTTTTGAGACACTGTTTCTGAAACACTACATTAACCGGATGGTCATATCTGGTAGTCGTGTTCACGTTTTTTGTAGTTGTTGCCATATTAAATTCCTTTCATAGCTTTTATTGTCTGTCGAACTCCCCAGACCTCATTCGAGCCGCTAATTGGTCGATTTTAGGGTCGTTAGGGTCGAGACCTGCTATCTGGTTTTCTATGCTTGAGCCTGTACCACCGCCTGCCGCTTGAGAAGAAACAACCCCCGTCTTTTCTCTAATCTTCTGCTGTTTGATAAACTCATCATTTGCGCCCGAAGATGTACGGAGTTCATCATTTTCTTTCTGCATTTTGGCAAGTTGGTATGCGACTTGAGCCATAGCCGGATTTTGCAAGGCCAAAATCTCAAGACCTTTAAGTTCTGGGTTATTCTGAATTACTTTTTTTAACGGTTCTGATACTTCGATGTTGCGTGTTACTGGATTCGCCCGACCTACGAGGTCGTTAAAATCGGGGTTTCGAGCAAGGAACATCTGCGTCTGCATCGCAATCATAAAATCCTGTTGCTGCATTGCGTTGATTTGCTGCATCTGCTCTGCCGTTACAGGGTCGCCCGGTTCAAGACCAAGTTTTTGATAGTAACCCTGCATCTGTTGCGGCTGTTGTTGTGCCGCATTCTGCTGTCCCTGTGCGGCCATCTGTTGACCGGCAAGAATCTGTTGCTGTAACAACATAACGGTTTGCTCTGCCCTTGTCCTTGCCTCTGCTTCTGCCTGCGCCTTTGCAATAGCTTCGTTTTTTTGGGTTATGACTTCCTGAAAACGAGGTTGTAAATGCAACGGTACTTCGTCCTGCTTTTGCTCACTGGCGACTTGAGCATCTATTATTTCGCCCTGCTCTGCTTGAGCCTGCTGACCGGCGACATCAGCAATACCGGCATCCTGCTGTTGATTTGCAAGTTCTTCGGTATTTGCGCCTGTTTGTTCTGTTTCTAAATTTTCCATAACATTGTTTCCTTTCGAGTAGGCGACTCTCGATAACTTGCGCCTATCCCTTTTTTAAAGGTTGGTAAAATAAAAAACCCCCGCTAACCGTGAACATTCACGATTAAAACGAGGGTCTATTTTTTAAGGTTGCCTCTGGTACTTATTTAGTTTTTTTAAGACTTACTGGTTATGCTCCCTGCTATTATTGTTGACTGTTCAAAGCCATAGTTCATATTGATTACTTTCTTATCAGGATTCAGATTAAATCTGAAATATACATTGCCATACATATCAGGAAATAACGCCCTTATGAGCTTTCCTATTTCAACAAGTTGCTTAGTCTGTTCGGCGGTCATATCTTTTTCTTTCTGATATGAATTTGTTGGTTTTTATTAACCTTATATTCCAGTTCGTCAACACGACATTTATACAGTTTCGCAGCGTCTTTCAACGCAAAGTCAATATGGCCTTTCAACTGTTTCTTTGTTAGGGTTCTGCCTTTAGAATGTCGCCAAAACGCAAATCTACCTAAGATATCATCAATTCTTTGCCATAAAGTCATTTTATGTCATACCTTTTTTTAAAGTTATCGCCAATATCAACAAGTTTTTGTGTCCGAATAGTCATTATTATATTGCATTCTGAACACTCATAACTTTCGTAAGTAGGGTCAACCGTGATTCTTCTAAAGTTATGAACACACCTAATCTGCCTTTCTATTTTTGATACTCTTTGCTCAAACTCTTCTAATTTTACTTCATTAGATTTTTTACTCATAGCTTACCCCTCTCTGTAACATAGGAACAAACTGAACTTTGCCAACATCGGGACAAATTAAATCGAAATCGCCAACCTCATTGGGAATACATTTATGCTTTTCACTGTATTTTATTTCTTCGTCATACATACTCATTTTATTCTCCTATTTCTTAGGTTTTTACTGCGGTTATTACGGGCATCATTCCTTGTTTTCCGCATATCAATAATCAGTCGTTGCTGTTTTTGTTGGAGTTCTTCAAGTTTTATGAGCCTGTCCATAATCTCAAGTTTGGGCTGTTGGGCGGTCTTGCTTATTTCAGTAGCCATTTTCATTCTGGCCAGTTCAGCATCGACTTTGTTTTCTTCTGTTCTGGCCAATTCAGCTTGCGAGCGTGAAGCCTCGGCCTGCGACTTATTGATTGTGGCTATGGTCTGTGCCTCTATGAGCTTGTCCTGTTTCTGCTGGGCGGCCATAGCTAACTGTTGAGCCTGTTGTGTTTTCTGCTCGCTCTGCTTAATCATCTGCATTAGCCGGTCTTTAAACTGCATCGGACTTGCTTCAATTAAAGCGGAGATAGGTATAACCTGCGCCGCATCTGGGAATCGCTCCCTTAACTCTTTAAGTTCAAGATAGAACAAATTCTGCTGCGTTTCAGTAAGCACGCCCTCGACCGGCGAACAATCGTATTTGCTAAAATCAGACTCGTAAAATGTAGGAGCTGGTATTTCGCCTATTAAACGCTGTATTTTTTGAGGTGGATAATTAACCTGAATCGCCTTAACGAGTTTAACACCTAACTGCCGTTTCGCCTGTCTAAACGAATTGAACGTGCCTTGTTGGCCTGTTAATGCCTGACCTGTCCTAAACATTGACAAAATACCAGGCATATTGGAATCATCATTCTGCCCTAAAGCATCAGAATTAAGACCGCCTATTGTGTCCTCGTTTTTCTCTATAATCTCCATTATATTAAAGAAACTGGCAGATACATCGCCGCCTTTTATCTGTTGGAATATCTGCTCTATTGGCATACTTTCAGGGGCATCGTCCGAAACGTGCAAAAATACACCCTGACCGCTCTTATAAGCATCTTCCGGGTTCTTGAGGTATTTATCACGGAATATACGACCGGACATTATCTGCGTTTCGATAATGTCCATAGCTTGATTCATACGCCGGTCGTTCAGCAAAGACGATTCCCGCAATATCCTCGCAAAACTCTGCAATTTTAACTCTGGCCGGTCTATCTCTGGCGTAAAATCGCCGTGAAGCCAAACAAATGGGTATTCGTCAATTCCCAACGGATTAGAACCAGTCCATACCGGCTCATCGTCAACAAAAATAGACAACGTAACTTCATCGTAAGATTTGTTATATTTCTCTACCGCCGGCCTGCCTGTCGGTAGTCGTGTTTCGGCTATCAGCCGTTCGACAAGTTGTTTGTTTCCGCCCGCCCTGTTCTTGATAAAAGTGTTATATTCTTCCTCTTGGCCAGTGGCATTGCTTATCAGCATTTGTCGAGTCTTTGTTTCTTTTTGCCACCATTCCTCGTACAGTCGCCGGTCGTCATTCTTTAGAATTGGTGGGTTAAGATACTGCCATCGGAAAGACGATTGAGATTTAATATCAATTTTATCAATCTTATCCGCATCTTTCGGCAGTAACATCTTGATTTTAGACGGCCTAAGCCAATTACCCGTGATAATACTCGAACAATCGCTTAAATCGCCCTCTTTGAAGTCTGGGGCAAGCAGAAATGAGTTAAAACCCCTGCGCCCAAACTTTAAATCGCCGTTACGGTCTTTCCATATTTCCATCAAATTTGAGCCGCTAACAAGACTGCCAAATTTAAAAGCATCTGACATACAGTCATACCCGCCATTGCAAGACATAAGCTGCATCACAATACCAGTATGCTGTTGGCAAGGTTTATCATCTTCTCGGCCTTGCGCACCGATTTTTAAGATGTGCCTATTTTTTATTTCGTGGCCGCTTATAAAGTTTATCTGCCTCTTGATTTTGTTCATAGGCAGATAAGACCTGCCTTGTTTTCTTGCCCGCTCTTCATCAACGGAATCAACACAACCCAAAAAACGCTCGGTATCATACAGAGCAGACGAAAGGAACGGCTGCCACCCCTCCTCCATCCACTCATAAGCGTCTGATTTATCTTGCTTTAGGTCGTTGAAATCGGACATTATTATTCTGCCTTTTTGTCTTCGCCGTTAGCTGCTTTTGCTTTTGCTTTTGTTGACACAGATGCCTTTTTGCTGAAAAACTGACAAGCGTTATCCGTTGCGTTCATAGAGCGGGGATAGCTTGGCTTAACAGGCTTATGACAGTTTCCTGCGATTTTACTCTTGCCGTTAGATAACTCAAAAAAACTACAATCTGCACATACTTCACTTTTTGCCATCTTAAAGCCCTTTCTAAATTTTTACTTAGTTGTATCCGTGTGATTCTTGTAACTGCTTAATTTTTTCAAGAGATAAGCCTGAATTAGCCTGTGATTTTAAAAATCCTTTTTCGCAAGTCATTGAGGCGTATCGCATAGCGTCTGCCGGATGGTCATTGCCGTCTTTTTCCGGCTCACCTGTAAATACAGGGTTTGTATCTGTGGATAATCGCTTATTAACCCGCTCGTGATAAGAAGATAGACGGTCAATGCCTATCCCGCAGTTTTCTTTATCAAACCGACATCGGGTTAGGAATTTGCTTGTTCTATAAATTCCCTCAATAACTTTATGCTCTTTTGGCAGAGGCGTAGCCATATAATTGAGATTGCGTAGCGTTTCAAGTGTGGTCTGGCCAGTAATTATCCTTGTAGCATTAGAATCCATATCGCAAGGTACATAAATCCCTGCGTAGTGATAGCCGTATTTGACCCTAAACTCATCAAACAACCGAGCATAGCCGTCAATTCCAACACCTGAATCCTCATAGTATCGAATAAAGTGTATATCAGTACCTATGGATTGGAAAAACCAAATAGCAGTTGTGTAGCCGGTATCAAGGACTATGTGAGTGCTGTAATGCGGATTGTGTTCGACAATGCCGATTCTGCCTGATTGTTTGAGTTTGTCAATTATTACTCCATAGTAAGAACCTAACGCCCTCTTACGGCTAACGCCACCCTTAATCCTGACATTGTATTCATCAGAATCAATACCATATTTAGTTCTTATTTCTCGCTCATATTCAACACCATAAACGCCAGGAATAACGGTTTTTCCTTGTATGAAATTGGGGGTATCCGTTACTGACACTTGAATAACATTCCAAAGTCCGCTGTTTATAGCCTCTGGAAACTCTCCTGTCCCGCTGGTTGCATTACCTACAGCAAGCCATCGTTTAAAAGGCGCTCCAATATGCTCGCCCGCCCGCCATATCTCCGGTAATATGCCCGCCGCCTCATCAAATATCAGCAAAAGATGTTCATTATGATAACCCTGCATTTTAGTAGCCTCGGCAGTTACAGTGTCGGCTCGTGTGCTAAAGCCAGTAGCAAACCACTTCCGGCCTGTTTCTTCTTGCAAATCAAGTTGTACTGTGGTCATTTTGCCACCAAGCCTAATCTTTGCTCCTGCGTGTGCTGCGTGTATCTCCCGCCAAAGCAAATCTTCAACCTGTGTACCACTTGGAGCGGTGGTTATCACTGTCGAAGGGCAATGACAATAAAGAAACTGCAAGGCTATTCTTGCCGCTGAAAACGTCTTACTAACGCCGTGTCCAGCAGGGACAACCGTTTTTTCGTTATCCCTCACTGAATAACCTATATCTCGCATTTTATCCCAAATATGGTCAGGATCAACATCGAGAACCTTTGACCAGAACCAATCAGGCTCTTGTTTGCCCTTAGCGTAGAGATTTGCTAAATCCTTTTTATTTATCGTCGTCTGCATCTTTGTTATTGTTACCCATTAAATCAGAAACAGCTTGAGCAAGGGTTAATGTTCCTGAAACATTATAATCCTGTTTTGGCTCTTTCTGTTCCAACATCTGCTTGCCGAGCCATTTGAGCATATCAACGCTACCTTTGCTCGCGGCTTTCATTTGCCATTTTCGCAAGGTTAATTTGCAACTTTCAATACCCGCCCTATAAGCCGTTGCAAAACTCCGCGAAATTTGAGATTTATCTACATTGTAAAAATCAGCGATATTCTGCATAGTGCAACCAAAAGATGCCATCTTTTGAACATCTTTTGCTGATATTTTTGCAACCTTGCTTTTTCTACCTGTTTTTGCCATTTATTTTACTCTGGCGTTGACATAAACTTTAATGTCGTCCATTAAAGTCGCCATATTTTGACGACCAATATACAAATCGCAACCAGCGAGCGAAAAACCGCCGAATACATTGCTATCTGGGTCATTAACCGTAGCTACCCCAAAATAAAACCCTGTCTCAATGGCAGTTCCGGTAACAGCCGTTGCTACTATTGAAAAAACCTTCACCGGATACAGTTTTTTAATCTGCGTCTCGCCAAGTTCTTTCAGGTCTGCATAAATAATAATCTGCGAATCTGCGTCCGTGCCGTTTGGGTCAATAAGGACATCTAAAATTTCACCAGAAAAATTAGAGTAAATCTTCTTGGCAGTAGAGACAGTGTTTGAGTCATTAAAGTCAACAGGGGCAACAGATGAACAATGATAATAAATCAACAACCTGCCATTATCTTCGCGGTAATCGGTAGTTGTTTCGGCAAAGCATATCCCCGCCAATCCCATTATCGCTGCAAAAATTACCTTTTTCATTTTAAAAACCTTTCAAAACTAATGTCTTATTTTAGCCAGTCGTAAGAGCCGAGCCAAAAACCAGCACGGAATAAACTTGATGGCAATGCTTCAACTTGAGTCTCGCTCAATGCTGTATTTTTGGCGTACCAAATATCGGTTATAAGTTCAGGCATTAGATTAGCACCCACATTATCGCCAACCTGCCAAGTTATTGTGCCTGTTAAGACTTCGGTGTCTGTTGATGCCGCTATGTGAGTCCACGATTTACCATCGTGGACAGATAAATAAAGTTCATCGCTTAATCTCCTGACTACAAATATAAGCGGATTTGCCGGTTCAAAACCTGTTGCCGCCGTTGCCGTAACGACCGGAGAGCCTGTGATATTAAGCAAGCTGAAAGTCCATTTCTTCTCCGAACAATCCCAATACACTTCTGCATAATGTGTAGCGTCTAATTTAAGCGTACAGACGTATAAATCTGTAGCCAGGTTATCTACCATTAAAGACCTGAATTGCGGTATCATTGTAAATTTAAACGACCAGTCAGCTCCTACGGTTATTGGCACTGACCACGTTTCGGCTACTCTGGCAGTACCGGCTATCTGCCACGAAGTCGGTGGTAACGCTTGTATCTGTGTGCAATCAACCCATATTTGGTTATAATATATTGCATCTGCGAGGTTAGTTTCTGGAAATTGACCAATAACAAAATACGACGCCCTTACGCTGTTTGCGGTCGATGCACTTACAGGTTTAGTCCAAATCCGTATCCATCTCTCGTCGTTTAGCGAGATATAGTCGTAATCCGTAGAACTCTGTTCCGTATATGCGGCAACGAATCTCATATACGCCCCCCTATTTAATTTCATTGCCATTCCACCACCCCGACCTTTGGCGTAGGCACTTGATACATAATAATTAGCGTCTCCGGTTTGTAAAGTCGATGCGTTTCCTCGAAGCGTTATAATTCTATTAGGAGTAGCACTTCCACCAACTCCCTCTTGTATGCGAACACTGTTTGGTCCGTAAAGCGAAGTGTCTGTAACGGAAGCTATTGTGCCATAGCCCACCCCTGCATCTGTAAATCCGGTAGCAGTATTCCCATCGCTTGCCTGTGCAGAAGTAAATATGTTGGTACAAGCAGGTTCTACGAGTATTCCCTTTGTCGATGTTATAGTGGCGGGTTTTAATAAAACGTGTTTCCAATTCGTTACCCCACCAAAAGGCAAAGATGAAGTTGCTGTCGAAGCGGCAAAATGCAGGTATCCACCTCTGAAGCCGGCATATATGTAATTGCCAATCACCGTACCATCGTTGAATCTGGCATAAGTTGTCCAGTTAGTCAGGTCAGTTGATATGCTTATTACGGCTGTTCTGCCAGAAGTGACAGAATCCCAAGAAGAAGCGTAATATATGCCATTTACCTTAACTACATTAAAACAGTTATGTGTGCTGCTTTTTGGCAGCCAGTTGATATTACACGGGTATTTTCTACCTGTGGCGAGGTCATATTGAAATACTCCATCAAAACCATCACTTGCACATAGTATACGAGTAGCGTGCCCTGTATCCAAAAATTGAACTATTTGATAATTCCACCCATTGCCTCTGCCAGTTGTTTGTGTTGCGATTCTCGACCACGTTACACCGTCATCGGTTGAGATATAATCCCAAACGTAGTCATTATGGTCAACTGCTATATCACCTGTATTTACAATCCAAGTATTGGAATCAGAAAGACAACCGATTGCGTGATAATGGTTGGCACTAACATAATCACTGCCAGATATTAACAGTGAAGTGTCTGTGCCATCAAGAGTAGAATAAAGTTGCGACCACGTTGCACCATTATCAGTTGAACGCTGCATTGTGGATGTCGTAGCAGAACTATAAGTAACTGCCATCCACGTTCCGGTATTAGAATTTTTCGCCACACCCCAAGCGGCGAAATTACCCTTTAAATTCGCGCCAGTAGAAACAGTCCACGTCGCACCATTATCGTCAGAATAGCAGAAGTGGTAATGACCATCGGCGGCGACATAATAAGTCCGTAAAAGCCTATCGTTATCCAAACAAAACAGATTACAAGAAGCGGCACCGGCCGTTTGAGTAGTTACCACAGGGTCTAATGTTCCCAAGTCCGCCCAAGTATCACCATCAACAGACCTGTAAAGTTTGGCCGCCGTGCCATCAATACCAAATATATACGAGGAATTACTGCACAATACTTTCAGTGTATTCTCCGCAACCGGCCCGCCAGTGTCATTAGCCCTAACAGTCAATACCGCAGGATTTACGTTAGTAATATCTATCGTTCTGCGTAACCCACTGGCCACAAGAGACATCGTATCGGCAGACGGGTCGTATAAATATGCCGTTGAAGCTCGCTCAAACGTACCATCGGATTCTACGTTGATTTTTAATCCTGATACTCCCCACCCCACCGACCCCATCGCCAAAACCAATAAAAATATCAACTTTTTCATAATTCCGCCCATAATATGTTTTTTATGTTCCATTACAGAATCTGTCTATATGTGGAATTATAAACTATGGATATGGTGAATTGAAAGTACACAGAGTACAGAATCTGTACATTTTGTTAAAATTTATTTCTGATAATAAAAAAGCCCCGCGATTTTGCAGGGCTTTGCGTTTGTTTTTGGAGTAATCAACATAATTTTATTTGGCCGACCTACTCAAGTAAAGCCTGAAAAATACCGGTGAAGTTTTATTGTTCTTGTTCGAGCCGATAACTTAGTATTTGAGCATAATACGCCTCGCTTCCCGCCTGGCATATAATTGTAAATGTAGTATTTAAAAACGAAAATCCACTCATTGAATCGCCGATACCATATCCAACCCAGTTTGGCTTTGCCGGAATAGCTATGGCCGCCGTAATCGGTTGTTATTGTGCCGTGTTTCATTTTTCTACCGATTTAAAGCTGTGGCCGCAGTTTTTACATTTATGCTTGCGGACGTGTCGGCTCGGCGTGCCTTTTACTGGGCAATCCTTGCTTCCGCATTCAGGGCAACCGCCCTCAACCCCTGATTTATGATAAATCGCTATTCTCTCTTGCTCTGTTGTCGCCATTCCTTTGGCCTGCCTTTCGTTTCTCTTGACTCGGAGACATTTCTTGGTCGGCTCGCCCCGATGTTGGCGTTGGTAACAATCCATTCATTATTTAAGTCCTTTACGTTTTCACAAATCGGCACATTCGGCCAATGTTTCTTTAATACCTGCTGACAAAATTTATCACATTCACAAAAACTTACTATCTCTAATTCCTTTTTCCATACCCAACTTGCCGCCAAACTAAATCCCCCTATTCCGCTAAATAAATCCAACATTCTAAACATTTTACTTGCACCCTTTATGATTTTGTTGTATTCTGTATTGAGTTGAAACAGAAAGGAATAAAAATGGTTTACAAGAATAGGGGTTGGGAAACAAAGGCGATACAATCCCAAATAGAACAGAGATTAAAAGGTGGCGAGAGTATGCGGTCAATCGCTCGGTCATTTGGGATAACTTATCAGAGCATTCAGTACTCCAGAGAAATGCGTGGGTTGCCAAAAATGAAACTAAACCAAAAACACGGAGCAGAACACCCAAACTGGAAAGGTGGTAATTCTGTTGATAGGCAGGGGTATAGGCTTCTCTATGCACCTGGACGGAAAAAGGCACACCCATATACTTATGAACACGTTTTAATCGCAGAGAAAATGATTGGTAGGCGTTTAAATAAAAACGAACACGTTCACCATATAAACGAATTAAAGCTGGATAATCGGCCTGAAAATCTTTTAGTTTGTACGGCATCAGAACATAGGACTTTGCATCGCCAACTTGAACAATTGGCAATAGAATTGCTCCGCAAAGGTCAAGTTGTATTCCGCAACGGCAGATATGCCTTTGCGTAGTCTGCGTAAATAAATCGAGGTGTCTCATATTCCGCCTGCAAATAAATCAATGATTAGCTCGGTCATTTCTTCCGTCCCCTTTTTGCGCAAAAGCTATTTGGCAGTAAGCGGAGACAAAAAGGACATATATGGCTGACGATAATGCCGTTGCTTTGTCTTCTGATAAATTTTACGTCCAACATCTGTCCGCAATGGATGCACGGTTTTAACTCTGTTTTTTTTTTAGCCATTATTTTTACTCCGTTAAAAGTTTTGGCATTGTTCCATCGCTAAGCATTTTTTGAAATTGAGGCTCTAAGACCTGAGATACTGTTTGCCCACTCGGCAAACAGGTCTGAGCAAGAAATACGTTCTCAAAGGTCTGGAGTCCACAATCCACTTTTTCTAATGCTGCTTTAATCCAGAGAAGCTCTACTCGCCATAGTCGGCGATGCTCTCTTTGCTGGTCAATTTCACCTTTACAATTTGAAGAAAAGTTATCTCGACGCGGTAAAGGTATTTCTTCCTTAATAACTCGGTCTTTGTACCTAAATCCTATAACCGCACCTTTGCCAGACGTGCCATAATAAAACCCATCCGCTCCGTATTTCATCAGGGTACGTTCTATTTCGGTTTTTGTCCGTTCAATCGGAACGCTTGTATTGTTCGCGTATCCCATCTTTAACTCCTTGCCCGCAGGCTTAAATTATTTTTTTCCTGCTAAAAGCAGGTTTCCGTCCATCGTATAAAAATCAACTCCGCAATAGTGCAGGGTTGTAGCTGATAACAGCGGCGACATTGTATCGAGCAATTTATTGGTTATTCGTTTGAGGACATAATTTACTGGTGTATATTTCATTCCGATTTTTGCGTGATGATTGCAGAACTCCGAACATATCCATTTATCTTTTTCGCCGATTCCCAAAGGCAGGAAGAAGTTTAAAATCATTTTAACGTCGTAGCCCTGATTCGCTTCCAATTCGACTTGCATCATATCAGTCATTTGCTTATAGCCGAAATCGCTTACTTCAAATTCGGCATAAAACCATCGCTCTGGATTCTTAAAAACTTCGCTTGCCGGTCTGCAACATACGCCAGAGCCTTTGCGGTCTTTGCCGCCGAGTTGTCCCATAGTTGCAGTCCAGGATTTTCCAAGATACATTTCCGGTCTGCCCAGAGAAGTCGTGTAGAAAAAATTACCCTCGTTCGGTGTATGTAATTCCTCGTGGCTCGAATAAAGTATTTTCAGCACTTTCAGCCGCTCAAAATCCAGCGTTGCAATGCTGCCGATTCTGTTCAACAGCAGGGTATAATTTCCTATCATATCATCAACGTGGCTTCCGTCTTTTTTGTCAGGTATATAAAATACGAGTCTGAACTTTTTCATTTACTCGCCGCCTTTTTCTGGTAAGTTTATTTCTGTCCAATCAGTAACCTTTGCTGTATGCGAAAACCCCTTTCTTTTAGTACCCCATTTCCCATTTCCTTGATACCAACCAGTGAAGGGACATTTCGTATCTGCAAACCATACAAGACAATATGCTTTAGCTTCTGGCAATCTATTCTTAACGCTAATCCAGTTTATCCCGCCTTTTTTCAGCCGGTCGTTTTCGGCCTTGAGGTCGGTAATCTGGTTCGTAAAAGAACTATCTCTTAAAATCAAAATTCTATTCGCTTCCAGCAATTCCTCAATTTCCGCCGTCTGCGCGTCGAGCTTTGCTTGATTTGTGGCAAGGCGAAAAGCGGCAATGGCTTCGGACAACGATATTATTTTGGGTGGATTAAATTTACGCAATGTCCAGAAAAAATTGCACTGTTTGCATTCAAACCAGAAAATAGATATGGCCTCACCATATTTTATTTTTCCCCCGCACCCGCATTTCAATTCGCCCTGCCCTAACTTCTGGCGACCTATACCATCGCAGGCAGGACATTGAACTGATGTCTCTATTTTTGCAATACTTGCCCCATTATAATTTATTGTTTTTGGCATTCTTCCGCTTCCACCGCAAATTTTGCATTTCTTATCGCTCATTTTTGTTCACCTGCCTTGTCGTGAATGTTGCCGATGACTTCGTAAATGCCTGTTTTATATAATCCAAAAGAATGTTTTTCGCTTGTAAGCATCCAACCGCTTGACTCCTCGAACCAAACAACTCTACATATTTCTGGAAGCCCACAAGTATAACTACGCTCTTTATTGCCGAGAAAATTAACTTCATCATCTTCATAAATATCTTTATCATTCCTATCTACTCGTCCTGTCCATTCCCCGACTGTTTCAGGGATAACAATATAATAACCCCCCCTATCATAAATCTGCGATTCTCCATCAACCACAATATGGTGGCCGTATCGCCATATATTTGTACCAATTTCTATGCCTCTAAATTTTGTCTGTCTCATTTTTTAGCCTTTCTCTGGGATTAAATTTAATCTTTAAGCATTTCGCTATTTTAGCAATAGCGGGGTTTCGTCCACAACCATCGCCTATGCCGATATAGATTCGCGCAACATCTGCCATAGCCTCACACTTCCACTCCACCTCTCCAACCATAGAAGCAAACCATTTCTCTGGATTCAATAGAATATCGCACCAAAATAGTCCAGCTTTTTTAGTACAGGCGGGACAAGCCCTGGGATTCTTTTCAGTAATATCAAATAAAATTTGACTAAAAGAACAGGGCACGCCAGATAAACAACATTTACCGCAATGCTTGCATTTTGCCATAATCATTTTCCTTTTATTTTATAATAAAACCGGCGGGCTTATGCCTATGGGCTATAATCGTACAAAGCATTAGCTGATAAACTGCCGCCGGTTATTCACTTTTAAAATAATGCTGATAGGCCAATTTGTTACGGCCAGTATATTTAACGTCGCGCGTTTCGACTCGGCTCGTTGAATCGTTAATTGGGAACTACTCGCCTTTTAAATTAAACCGTAACCCTTATGCGATTATTTCACGCCCACTATCAGCACTATTCACTTTTCAATGCCGCCCTGCAAAATTTCTCGAAAAAACAGAGCGGTTGCCATACCGACACAGGTATAGATTTATTTTAAACTTGTTGAAGCAGGAGTATTAACTATAATCCCTAAATCACTTGTATCGCCCGTTGCCCAATATGTTGTCGGGTATTGTCCATTCCACTTGACGATTCTGGCCTGTTCAACTTCCAGTTTCCTTAATTCCAAAAAAGCTGGATTTTTATTAGCTTCGCCCTCTGCTTTAGTTATTGCCGCATTTCTAACGGCAAGGGCGGCCATCTCAATTCTCTTATTAGTGTCCTGCTGTGCTTGTAATTCGGCCAAAGCTATATTTTTCTTTTGCTGTGCCACAAATACATCATCAATGGACTTTTGTATTTCTTTGTTTTCATATTGAAAGCCACCAAAAATTCCCAAAGTAGTAATTGTTATACCTCTTGCTTTGAAAAATGTCTCAACATCTGCTTTAATAGCCTTTGTTAATTCAACCTTGCGAGAACGTAAAGCGTCCATCGTAAAAGATATATCACTGGCTTGTGTTGGATTTACAAAATTAGCTGCGGAAGTTTGAACTCGACCCCTTATTTCGGAGTTCATAACAGAGGCCAAAGAGCCACTTGGATAAAAGTATAAAAACGTAGCCGCATCTTCTTCTTTGATATAGGCCGCACAGGTTATACCAATAGAAAATCCAACAGAGTCGCTACTCTCTATCCATATCGCTTCATTTTTTCTCCCTGTTCCAGAAGTTTCGTCCGCTGTCCAATCCTGTGATATTGGAGTTCTGTCAACTTTCAAAATCAATACAGTGGGAATCCATTTTCCCTGCCAACCATATCTTCCCGTTTGTCTGAAACGAATTGGAATTTGTATTCTTTTGGCACTTACCTGCAAGGCTTTAATTTGTTCAATCGAAGCAAGTTTTACCTGTTTCGACATAGAATCTTCCAATGGAACTTCGCCGGTTATAGGATTAGTTAAATCTGTCTGTTGCAACCCTACCCTCGTATCAGTTTCCGGTTCTATCATTTGCGCAAAAATAAAAATGACCAAAACTGCCAATAATATACTAAAAATTATCTTAAACATTTCCTTCCTTTCTAAAATTATTTTCCTGTTAAATTTTCTGCAACTTTATTTAGGCCAAGAAAAAGGCATAGGCGACCAACCACTGGTCTTTACGCCCTCGCCAATCTTAACCCAATCATTGCCATCGTAAATAAATGCAGACTTTGAGAAACTCACGCCAGAACCATCAGAGATAATTAAATTAGCGTCCGTGATAGTAGAAGTCTGCATAGCCTTGCCGTAATCCAATACCCATTCTTCGCTTAACTTATTGCCTGTTTTTGGGTCATACTTGACCGTATGCTTATAGCCACTGTCAAGACAACCCACCATAAACACAACCACCAGTAAAACCAACATTACTTTTTTCATACTATTTCCCTTTCTTTGAATAAAGTTTTAATTGAATTTTCTTAATCGGGAATTTCTCGCCCGCCTTTTTGCATAGTTTGATAAATTTACGCTCGGCATAATTCGGTTTGCCTGCTGTTAAAATTAACTCTTTTGCTGCCCTCACGCATCGAGAAGTCGCTTTTACCGTCAAATTATCACTGACGTACTTGGTCGCCCTTTTGAAGCTATTGTTAAAAACCTCAAAAGCCACCTCGCCATAATACTTTTTCATTTTCATATTGTTTTCCATAAAAATCCTTTCTGCTATAAATTATTGTTAATTGTTACGCCTAATTGTAATGCTTGTTCTACTCTTTTAATTTCATCATTTAGAAATTCAATCTCGCCAACTTGCTCTTTAGGGACAATCTTCAGCTTTTCAATCATAAGTTGTTTGTAGTTGCATAAAATTCTTTTTATATTTAACATTACTTCACCTAAAAAAATTGTTGCTATTTTCCGCTGCGACAACCGCAGTTTTTTCACTTATCAAAACTTACTTTTGCCAATTTAACTGCTAAAATATACTGCTTTGCAAATTTGCTATTGCCGTGCTTTCCCTTAACAGCCTTCTCGAACTCTTTGAGCGTTCCCAAAAAACAACACGTGCGAACATAGATGCCTTTTTTGAGATTATAGATAGTGCAACCATCGCCACGACTGCCGATATTATTTATGCGGATAAACGGCGGATTGGTTTTTGCTTCACCGATAGCCTCATAGGAACACCGCTCTGCGAAACTGCACCCCTCTGCGAAACTGCACCACTCTGCGAAACTGCACCCCTCTGCGAAACTGCACCCCTCTGCGAAACTGCACCACTCTGCGAAACTTTTTATTTCCGTGTAATCTCCGGTCGGGCATTTTCTTGTGCCGTTGACGACTTCAAAACTTTTCATATCTTCGATTGTGTATTTTTTCATATTTTCCTTTCATCGCCGTGCAGGGCTGCCTTGCGACAGCCCCCACAGCATCGCCACGGAGACCAATCAGTGGTTATCTAAGCCCATTTTCAACTAACAACTGTTCGTATTTTTCTTTATACATTTGCTCTGTTGCCATCATCGCAAAATCAGAAAAGTTCGGCGTTATGTGGTGTTTTGCTTCGAGTTCGTCAATCACTTTTTGGCCTCGCTTTTCTCTGATATATTGCTCGTGTATTTTTTCTTGCTCGCTTCCAAAGCCATTACAGGTTTTACATTGTGCGTCCCAGTTTCTTTCGTCAAAATAAACTCCGCTCGAGCCGCCAATCCCCCTGCCTATCCAGTGTCCGCAATCCATTCTAATCCACGGCAAAACCTTGCGGCAAGTACAACACTTCACAATAATGTCTTCTGGTCGATTAAATTGCCGTAAGTCAATTCCATTTTCTTTACAATAAGCAATAGCGTCTCTTAGTCTGCCGTATCTGCTCGCTGCGCCCCAAGCTTTGCTTTTTGGCGTAGCCTTTTTCGGTTTTCTTATAAAACTCCTCTTGCTCTTTTTAAAGCCCATAAAAACCTTATGATGTTGTGTTAGAGAAATTCGCATTATTTATTTTCCTTTTCAATTGTCATTAGATTCTTGCCTCATAATTTGCCATAACCGTATCTCCAAATTTCATTGTTATTTTCGCTATCCATTCAAACAGCCCGCCAATAGCCATAAAAAACGCACAAGTTAAAACTACCGCCATACACAAGCCCAGAACAAAAACCAGAGGCACAAACAAAATAACATTTTTCATTTCTCCATCTCCGCCAGAAGTTCTTTCGCTTCTTTGAGTTCCGGGCTATCTTCTGCTTCCAGCCCTGTCTGCTCATTCATAAAATCAAAATGCTTTATCATCCAGTCGAGCGTTTTGGCAATGTTCTGCAATTCGCTTAATTCAAGAATTGCCAGATACCGAGCGGACAATATGAAATTTTCTGGCATTCCAGAAAGCTCCAATGCCCCCTCCTCAAAACAGCCAGATTGTATTTTCATTTTTATCATAACTTTCCTTTTTAAAAAATGGGAATCCGTTCCCGTTAGTCAATCCGTTAAACTTCCTTGCCGGTATTCTGCGTCTGCGATTTCGCTTTTTGTTTTAAAATCAAATCTTCAATCTGTTGCTTTGAGAGTAAGTGTTTTGGCATTGGCTTTTGGCTGTTGAAGTATTTCGGGGCGGGTGCAACGTCGAAAAGTTTTTTACAATTCGCACAAAGACAAACTCCGGTTTTAATTTCAACTACTGCCGGCTCTTTATCGACAAAGCATTGTTTCGGCTGATTAGTTTTGGCGGGAGCGATTTTCGCATTCATAGCCAATTCCAGTTTGTCAAATTTTTCTCGCAGCTTCGCCGTTGATAAAATATTATTTTGCCAGCCTTTCCATTTACCGCCGTCCCCACAATCAGCTTGACACCAGATAATTATTTTTTCAATCGTCTCCGGTTTTCGGTTATCAATCCGAATCATCTTGTCAATATGCTCTGCCCATTTTTGTAGGTCTGGTTTTTTAAAGTCCGGTTTCCTGTCGGTGATTTTTTTAAAAAGTAAAACGGCAAGTCTTGACGTTACTGTATTTGTATCTGTATTTGTATCTGTATTTGATGGAGAGTTTTCGGAACGTGCGCGTAACGTTTCTGTTTCGCTTTTGGTATCTTCTTTAGCGGCAAGACTTTGCGGAAATCTAATATCTGGATTTATGTCTTTACGGAGGTGTTTTTTGCATTTTTCAATGTGTATATATTCCACACCATTGACCTTGTATAATTTAATAAGGCCAGCCTCTATAAGTTCGTTCCGTAATCGTCCCATTTTCGGCACGTCGATAAGACCAGCGTCAAATCTTTTCTTGAAAACTCCGCACATTATCAATGTTGGTTTGCCATCATAATTAGCATTGTCATCACACGCCGCAATAAGTCGTGTATAGAGCGTCTCTGCTTCAAAGGAAACATTATTCACTTTTTCGCTATCCGGATAGCTGCATAAAAGAGGATTCCAGGGTTGTCGTTTTTCTTTAATCATATTATTTCTGTCCCTTTTTTATAATTATTCCCATTTTTTCAGGCTCTGATTCTGTCTGTTTTACGTTGTCTTTATTCACAAAATTAAATCCAAAATCCAGCTTAACTGTGCCGGCAAAAATCCGGTTGCCGTGTTCAGAAAATTCAATCATTTGCCACTTGGAAATAACGCCATTTGTCCTTGCCTTGTTTCCTTTACTGGCACGCCGGTATCTACTGCGTCAAGCCGTTCTTGTGCAATCTTGCAGTATTCAGAGCTTATGTCTATGCCTATGTAGCGTCTGCCAAGCATTTTAGCGGCAACGCAAAAAGAACCAGAACCGCAATAGCAATCAAGTATTAAATCGTCTGGCTTTGAATACTTCCCAAGAATCCACAGGCCAAGAGCAACGGGCTTTTGGGTAGGATGCGTCCTAAAATCTTGCAACGCTTCAGCTCTGGAATAATCGAAAATTCGCAACGCTTTTCTTTCGCTTGTCCAAGCTAACTCTCCGTCTGCCAAAGAAAAACCCCTTTGTCTTTTATCCCACATAAGCCAACCCATAGAAGCGGGCAATAGGTCGGCAAAATAATTCCCCCCCCAAATAATAGATATTTTTGAAATTCTAATCATACTATCAAAGTATTGCTTTTGGGGTCTATTTTCGTCCCAAGCTGTTTGTGGATACAATTTCCATCCTCTGCCCGCCTTGCTATTGCCGTCAGCCTTAATTCTTTGCAATGCAGCCTTATTTTGTTCCCTATCAGCATTTATTCCATACGGCGGGTCTGTCAATACCAAATCTACGCACTTATCTGGCCATTCCCGCATAACTTCAATACAATCCCCGCAGATGATTTTATTTATAGGTAATTCCATTACGCCACCTCGTCCGGTATATAAACGCCGTAAAGCTCTATAACTTCCTGTGTAGTCAATTCAGCTACGTCTTTGACCATTCTGATTGACTGCTCTCTTGACAGCCCGAACATTGACTCAAAAGTTTGCCTGGCTAACTCAATGTCTGTAATATCGCTTTTAATCATTTTGCGGATTCCTTTTCGTTTTTAAACCAGTTCGGGTCGGGGTCAGGAATAACAATGCCAAGTGGCGCGAATATGTTTTGCAGACCTTTGTATAAATTCGTTGCCTGCACAGTGTTCATTTTTGACAGAGTAACCCGCTTCCCATCATCGCTTGTTGTCGGGCAAATTACATACATTAGTTCGTGAATAAAATCCTGTGTTAATCCTTGCCCTTTGGGTATGTTGTCGGCTACGAGATATTTAAGTAGGTATGAAACATCTATGCCTAAATCGTTGGCTTGTGCTATTATATTGTTTATAGCAACGCCGAAAATAGCACCGCATTGCTTGTGTGTTTTTTCTTTTGGGGTTTTTTTGACTTCGCAGGTATATCGGCCTGCGGGCGCATTAAGCCAGAACCCGTCAAGAGACTCCTCTTGTCCCGCCCTGTACTTATATTCAAGTTCGGGCAGTTTGCCATCAACCTTTTGTATGAAATATGTTAGTTCACCTTTCCGTGGCATATCGAAAATCCTTTTATGCTACTTGTCGTTTTTCTTTCGCTTATCCGTATATGCCCATTTGCAAAGCATATACGCCTCATACAGCGATAAAACATTTAATGCCCGATACTGTATCATCTGGACTTCTCGCTCGATAATGGGATAAGGAGCTCCAAGCTCTAACAGTCTTTTGAGCCGGTCAATACAAGACAGCATCAGATTTGGCGATGCGGCCAATTCGTCTTTTTCTGTTTCGAGTTGGCCTAAAAGAGCCTGCCTCTTAATTTGATTTTTTTCACTTTTAGTCTTTTCCATCTTTTTAATCCCTTAAACTGTTATTGGTTTCAGAAAAAATTTGCTTTCAAAATCTTATAATTTCGTCCGGCGGGCAGGCTACGAAAATCCTTGCTTGTCCTGCACGTTTGTTTTGCTATGCTGGAACAATTCGCCGGAGTTCTGCTTTCAAAATTAAAACGATATATCTTCTCCGCCCGCTGCCGGCTGTTCGCTCTGCGGTCTATCCTGTTTTTCGGTCAGGGCTAACGATAAGAACGTTCCGCTTTTGCCCTTTTTTTTCCAGCCTGAAATCCAATAAATTTTGCCCTCTATACAGGCATTGCCCTTGTAGTCAGGGTGATTATCTTTTGTCTTTTTATCGTTGCCAAACAAAACGCCCGAATTATTTTTTTGTTCGTATGCCATTTTTATCCTTTCGTAATTCCATCTAACTTATTAGCCAGTTCGACAAACTCCGCAAACGGTGTGTTGTTGTCTAAAAGCCTGTCTAAATCGCTCTTAACTTTTTCCGGCTCTAAAACCACTTCCAAAGCCGCCTGTTTTTCAATCTTAACTTTTTCTTTCGCCCGCTGCCTTGCGGCTAATAACTCCGCTGCGTAGGCGTTTGTTTCTGATAGTCTGACAAGCACATCATTTAACCGGCTCATTATGTGGTTTTCTTCAGCGGCTTGCAGACCTGCATCAAGTTTTTGCCGGTCAATAAGTGAGCAATGAATTTATCAACCTGCTCTTTTGTTTCGGGATATAATTTTGTTTTGGCATACGAATACGCCTTAATGCTATTCTTGTCCGGGGACAACCCCTGCTCGCTTGCGGTGTCCAAAATTTTATTATAAATATCGTCAATGGCTCTTTGCTCTGTCGGGGTTATGTCTTTGATTTTGGGTTCATCCTTTAGTGGTTTATCATTGTCAGGGTCTAAAACGGAATCATCTATACAAAACAATCCGCTTAATGCGTATTTTCTGGCATAACTTGATGCCGTGCCGGTTATCTGGCTTTCATCCATTCCTTTTTTATTCAAAGGCTCTCTGGCGAAAGCCGATACCGATTGGCTTTCAGTTCCCAATTTTATCGTGGCTGTTGCCTTAACATAAAAACGACTGCCGTCAACGTCATATTGTTTATCTTTTGCTAATGGAGATTGAAATTGTTGTGTTGGTGTCGATGCGATATAAATTATTTCGTCTGTAAGCGTTAAAACTGCCCCATTCAATAATGGCTTAACGGCTTCGAGAATGTCGCCGCAGGTTCGATAATTATACCCGCCGAAAGCGTTTTTTTGCGTCTTAGGCACTTTCAAGTCTTTTTGTATTTTGTTCAAAATTTCCATTTTAGTCTCCGTTAAAATTCTGTCTTTTCAAACTGTTTAACTAATTCATTTAGCTGGTCTGCAAATATGTTTGTTTCTGATTGCAGATTTGCGATATAATCTTTATCTCTAAATACTCGCTTACACCAAAGTGGCCTACCGCTTACTCGTGGGTCAAATGATATAAAGTCGCACCATTGCCGCCCTGTAATCCATAACTGCCCTTGTATCTGTGGTATGTAGCAAGTCGGCACTTCGTTGCTTAAAACAGTTTCAAGGTGTGTCGTTGTATAAGGGCATTTAATCTCAATAATCCCATCTTCTTCAACTAATCCATCGGGCGAGCAGCCGATAAAATCATTTAACTTTACAAAGCCAACTTCTTGCACGAAACAGCCGTTTAACTCTTGATAGTATTCTCTTGCCTTTGGCTCGTTTTCTTTTCCCCATTCCATTGCACCATTAGAATACGTTTCCTGCTTTTCTCCGGTTAGCCTTTCAGCAGCAACTCTTAACATATAAGCCCTGCGGGTTTTGCCTTGCCCCTTTGCCAATACATCGCCAAAACAAGAGGCTGTAATTATCCCTAATCTGGCCTTGTCCCATTCCGGCGTACCCTGCTGGCAGTTTATGATTTCCATTTTAAAGTCTCCGTGTAAAAAGTTATCTGTATAGTTCTCTTAATTCTTGATATTCCTGCAAATCTTCTGTTTTGCCGGTTCGCTGTAATTTTTTTGAAGCCAGCCACAAAACCACTTCTTTATATGTAATTTGCTTAATTGAAAATCCTGTCTCTTTTGCGATTCTCACAATCGCTTTGGCGAGATTTTTCCAGCAGGTTTTGTTCCACTCTAATTGCCGCCAATAGAGCCGCATATATAATGAGGCATAAGCGTTAGTATCGAATTGGCGTATATTGATTTTCATTTTAGGTCTCCGTTTTAAAATTTTTAATTTGCTTTTATAAAATCCACCAAGTCGCACAACCGTCTCGCGTTATTACATCATCACGTTTTACAAATCCGTTGTGCTTTAAATCAGCCATTCGCTTATGAACTTGTTCCGGCTTTAACCTGCCGTCTAATAACCTTTGAAGCTCTTTTACCGTTGAGCCATTGTTTTGACGCAGGCAGTTCAAAATAATTTGACAATGAACATTTGCTTTGCCGGACTTCACTATCGCCTTGCCCGCTACCTCTGATGTTGCAGGGTCGATTCGCCTGTAATTCTGCGAAAAGTCGATAACAAGTTGATTGCGACAATCAGGCATTTACTATCTTATTCCTGCTTTCACTTCTTTTACGCCCAACTGTATCATCGCAAGGTTGACATCATCGGTATTGGTGTACACGTTATAAATCGGCGTTTTGATTTTCGCATTTTCTCTCTTAATCGAAGCCGTCTGCATCATCGAGCCGATTGAAACTATTATGCTTATCCACAGGCCAATTACTAACCATCTGATTTGCCGTTGCTCTGTCATAAGGTCTCCAAAAAAAATAATTTAATTGCGGCGGCAGGAATCGAACCTGCAATTTTCTGGTTATGAGCCAGACGAGTTACCTTTGCTCTACACCGCGATAAATTTCTACTTCTGCGTAATTTCCAAAGAGAATACTTTTTTATTGACGTACTGGAGAGCGTAGCCGTCGCTTTCAACAGCTTTAAGGCAAACGGCCTCTGTCTGTTCTTTGACGTACTGGAGAGCGTCGCCGTTTC
>JBAZFO010000009.1 GCA_041653315.1 Candidatus Micrarchaeia archaeon
TTTCCAAAAGAAGCTACTTCTATTGAAGAGAATAGAATTAAAGAAATAATAAGACTAAGTTATTTTTATTATAAAATTAGTGAGTATATAACTCTTGATAAAGAAATAAGATTTACTGCTGAAGATTTTAAAAACTTTATAGTATCTAGGGAAGGATCATTAATGTATTTTTTTGAAGATATACAAATTAGTTCTTTTGCAAGTAATTATTGTATTAATGGTGGGTCTTTATTTTTAGATAAAGCAATTGAAAAAATAAAAAGTGAAAAACAAAGTGGAGAAAAAAAAATAATTCCGGACCCAGTTAAATCAAAAAACGATTTTAAACTTAAACCATCCCTAAGTGGGAGATTGAAAAATCATACTTTTAATGAAACAAAAAAATTTGCAAGAGAATTATTTGATTCTATTTCTCAATATGTTATTGGTCAAAATGATTCATTGCAAGATTTAATTTTAAATTTTATTACATATCTAAAAAATGGGACAACAGTACCTGTTTTACTTGCAGGAGGAACAGGAACTGGTAAAACTTTTATGTGTAAAAAGCTTTCTGAAGAATTAAACATTTCTTTTACTAATTTATCTATGCCTGAATTTACTCCTGAAGGTTATGTTGGTACAAATTTTTTAGATTTTATTTCACTAGAATTAGAACTAATTAAAGGTCCAAATATAGTTTTTTTTGATGAATTTGACAAAATAAGAGTAATTGATCATAGAGAGATATTTAAGTCAGAGCTCCAATACGAGTTTTTAAAAGTTTTGGATAGGGAAGGAATCTATAAAAATTCATTTTTTGTTCTTGCTGGAGCATTTTCATTCATTGAAGAATTTACAAAACAAAACATGATTGAAAATGGATTCATACCTGAATTAATGGGCAGAATTCAATTACTGCCTCCTTTAAATTTTTTAAATAAAGCTGCATACATTAGAATTCTAAAAACTTCAAAAGATTCTTCACTTACTCATTTTATTACTGAAATTAAAAGCTTGGGTTTAAAAGTTGATTTTAAAGATGAAGCAATAGAATTACTTGCAGAAACAGCAGTTGAAGAAGAATTGGGAGCAAGATCTTTAAATCAAAATTTAACTAGTCTTGAAAATCTTGTTAAAAGAGCTTTAATCTTTGATCCTGATGAAAACCGTGAAAAATTAATAATACTTAAAGACAATAAAGTAGTAATAACAGGAGATATAGTGAGAGAAATTATTCCTAAATCAAAAGAAGAAAATAAAATAGGATTTGGTTAATTTTACATTTTCTCTAATTCTTTTAAGCCTAATAAATTCATTCCTGTTTTAAGAGTCTGCGCTGTTTTTTCTAAAATCAATAATCTAAAGTTTTGTATCTCTTTATTTTCTTCTTTAAGAACGGGGCACAAATTATAAAAACTTGAAAATTCTGATGATAGACGCAATAAGTAATCACATATTTCATGAGGTTTTAATTCATTTGCTGAATGTTCAACTATTTCAGAAAATTGAGATAATAATATTAATAATTTTTTTTCATTTTCGTTTATTTTAATATTTTTTATACTAATTTTGGATATTGGTTTTTTGTTTTTAAGAATACTTATACATCTTACATAAGAATACATTATATAGGGGGCAGAGTCACCTTCTAATTTTAAAGCGTCTTCCCAATCAAAAGCAATTTTAGTTTCTGGAGAATATTTTAAAATATAAAAAATCATTGAGTTTGTTGCAATTGTTTTAGCAATTTCTTTATTTTCACAATTTTTTTCTAATGCTTTTTTAATTCCTTCTTCAATAAAATCATCAACTGAATATCCAATCCATGTTCCTTTTCTCCCTGAAAAATTTATATCTCTAAGTGTTATGTGTTCATAAGCAAGATGATAATAATTTTCTGCTTCTTTTTTATAACCTAATTTGTTTAATGCTTCTTTTACTACTTGTTGCGGATATGTTTGTTCAATACCAATTACATTGATTATTTTATCTGTTTTTATTTTAATTGATTTACCTTTTTTATTAGACATATAAGCAGTTTTTTTAGAAGGTTGTGTTAAAAATTTTGTATATTTAAAATCATTTTTCAATAATCCAAATTTCCAAAGATGAAATATTATATCTTTTCCAGTGTATGTTGCTATCCCGTTACTTCTAATTAAAATTTTATCTGGATTTTTCATTTTATCATATTCTCCCCCGGACATTTTTAGGACATAGCATCCTTTATTTTCTCCTTCTGTTTCTAAATGAATTATTTTATTTTTCTTTAATTTTTCCATTCCTTCTTCAAAAATTGTTCGCATAATATCTGATTCAAAAACTAATATTTCATGTTCTATATTAAAATTAAAACCAGTTTCCCATTGTGCTTTTACACATTTTTCACTTATCTCCCTTGCTTTTTTAGATGTTTTTTCATCATTTGTTTCTAATTTATGTAGTAATTCTTCAACTTCTTTATTTACTTTTTCATCATTCATTTTAGAAGCAACTTTAACATATTCTTTACCTATCCATTGGTCAAATTTTTCATTTTCTTTATCATTTAAATTAAGTATTCCCCATAAACTTTGAGCAACCTGTAATCCTAAATCATCAATATAGTCCATTCTAAGTACGGTATATCCAGAATATTCCATCAAGTGAGAAACAGAATTTCCTAATACTGCATTTCTAAAATGTCCAATGTGCCAAGGTTTATTTGGATTAACAGAAGGAAATTCTATAAGTATCTTTTCTTTTTTTCTTTGTTTTTTATATTTATAGTTTAAAGTTTTTTCAAAAAAACTTTTTGAAAAATAAATATTAATATATGGTCCAATTGTTTCTATTTTTTCTATATTTGTACTTTTTAATTTTTTAGCAATATCTTCTGCAATTTCTTTTGGATTTGTTTTTTGTTCTTTAGCTATTAAAAAAGATAAAGTACATGCTAAATCGCCAAATGAACTTTTTGGTTTTTCTAAGGAATTATAACATATACTATAATCTAATTTAGTAATTTTAGATAGTTTTTTTGATAATTCTTTTTTTATTTTATAATACATATATATTTATAACAAAGAATAGATATATAAATTTTAATAAAAAAATCAAATTTTGCACCAACCAAAACCTTTAAATACCACCTTTACCTAATAATTAGAGGTGTATTATTATGTCTCTTGAAATTTTTAAAGGATTATTTGATAAAAGGCAGTCAAATACAGAAGCAAGAGATAGCGGAGCATTTACAAAATATTTTAATGGTCAATGTAATGTCCTAGACGAACTTATTGAATGTGCAAGGATAGTTATACAAGAGAAGATGAATGAAGGTAATAGTTTTTATTATGATGAAGAATTAAATCTCCTTTTTTCAAAAATAAAAGAAGGATTTTTATCAAAATTAGAAACAAAAGAAGGCATTGAATATATTGCTGTAAGTTTGTATGCTTTTGATATTTTTTCAGAGTTTGATCATACATTTTCAAATGAGTTTTATGAATTGATTAAGAAAAAAATTAAAGAAGCAAAAGAAGATATTAAATTTTCAAATAGTTTAAAATTTAGATTATTAGCATCTGCAGAAAAAATGAAAGACAAGGAATTTTTAGATTATTTGTATAGTATGTTTGATAAACCAGATGATTTATTTTTTATTAAAACAAATAATATAATTAAATACCAAACTATAGAAGGTAAATTCAAAGAGTTAGATCCTTTTATCCGAAATTTAATAAAAAGTAGTATTGATTCAGCTGTTTTTTGGAAGAGAACAGGCCAAGGGGACGATGAATTAAAAAAAGCAATTTTTAGATGGGGTAAATTTTATTTTGAAGAATTAACTGAAGCTGCTAAAAAACATTTTCCAACAGAATTTTATGAAGCTTGGAATTCTATTTTTTCAAAAGAGTTTAATGAAGCAAATTTTAAAGCTGAATTAATGTTATATGAAAAGAAAATAAATTCTTGCAGGGATTAAATCCCCACATTTTAAAAAATATTTATTTTTTCTTTGCAGTTTTTTTCTTAACTGCTGTTTTTTTCTTTACAGTTTTTTTTGTTGTTTTTTTCTTTACAGTTTTTTTCTTAACTGCGGGTTTTTTCTTTACAGTTTTTTTCTTAACTGCTGTTTTTTTCTTTGTTGTTGTTTTCTTTTTTACAACCATTTTCATAACACCTCTTATTTTTATAAAAATATAAACCCCTATAACTTTTATAAATGTTCCTTCGTTTTTTAATGTTTTTTTATTTTTTTAATGTTTTTTTATTTTTTTAATGTTTTTTTTTATTTTTTTAATATTTTTTTTTTATTTTTTTAGATAAATATTTAAATTAACTGTTTGTAATTTATTTTATGAAATTAAATATTGATGAGATCACAAAGAAAAAAGTTTATGAAGCAGCGTTAGATACAGCTATTTTAATTGCTAAAAAAAATGAGGGAGGTTTAATAGTAATTGGAAATACAAAAGAATATTCTTGTCATTTTCCAAATTTTTTTGATAAAAGAAAATTTTATATCACTGATGAAGGAATGATTGAAGTTTTATCTAAATTAGGAATTGTTGATGGAGCAATAATTATAGAGGAAGATGGAAGAATAAAAGCATATGGTGCAAGAGTTTTAAAACAAGAAACAGCAAAAGGTTTTGGAACAAGACATTCAGCAGCTAAAGGAATTTCAAAAGAGGGTTGTTTAGCAATTTTAGCTTCAGAACAAGATAAAGTTGTAAGAATATTTAAAGAAGGAAATAAAGTTATGGAAATAAACCCACATACAAAAAAAATTGATAAAAATATTTCTAAAATAGTAAAAATTTTAACTAAATCAGAAACAGCTGGATTAATTGCAGGTGCTGCATCTGTTCCTATTATTGGGATACCTGGTGTTATTATTTTTGGGGGGAGTTATTTAGTTTCTAAGAAAATATTAGAAATGGTGAAAGAGATAGAGTTTAAATAAGTTTCTTTTAATAAATATATAATTATTTTTGAGGAATTTTTATGAATTTGCCAAATATCTATGAACGAGATTATAAAAAATTAATCATTTTACCTATTGTGTTAGTTCTTATCTCTTTATTTTTTATCCCTCAAATCAAAGTAGGTATAGATTTTAAAGGGGGGAGTGTAATTACATTATATTCAGATGCAGAAGTTGAAAATAATGTTTTAGAACAAGAACTTTTAACATCCAATATTTTAGTTCGTAATATTAAACAAGTTCAAACGACTTTTGGTAATGTTATTGAAATTGAAATCGAAAGCGATCCAAATATAGCAAGAGCAGAAGAATTAAGAAGAGATTTTTCAAATAAGATAGAAAATGTATCGCGACTTGAATCTTATATTTCTCAATCAAATATTACAAATCAATCATTAATAAATGAATATAATAAAGAAAGACAAGAAGTTAATTTAATTGTAGATGAAATTTTTAGATTATCTGGATATACGAACAAAACAGCAGAACAAGCTGAATCTGCAAATGAATTAAAAGAATTGTTTACTGATGAATATCTTAATGTTAAAACAAATTATGAAGATAAAATTGATACTATTCTAAAAAAACATGTGGATTATACTTCAATTACAGTTGATGTTGTATCCCCCAACTTAAGTTCTAAATTTATTGAAAAAGCAGTTTTTGTTACGATTATAGCTATATTTTTTGCTGTTATCTTAGCATTCATTGTATTTAGAGATCCTATTCCTAGTTTAATAGTTATGACTGGTGCAGCAGCAGATATAATAATTTGTTTAGGAGCAATGGGATTATTCCAGATTCCATTTACTTTGCCCTCATTTGCAGCTTTATTAATGATGCTTGGTTTTTCATTAGATACTGATATGCTTTTAACAATGAGAGTATTAAAACAACAAGAAGGAACAGCAAAAGAGCGAACTTTTGAAACAATGAAAACTGGAATAACAATGAGTCTTACTGATTTTATTGCTTTTGTTACTTTATTTATTCTAGCAACATTAACAAATATATCAACTTATAATGAAATTGCAGCAGTAACAATTTGTGGTTTAATTGGAGACGTAATAGCTACTTGGTTATTTAATGCAGTTATATTATTATATTATTTAGAAAAGAAAAAGGTGCGAATATGAGTTTTTCAGAATTAATAAAAGATAAAAGAGTTATTGCAATGTTTATAGTTACTGTGTTATCTTTATGTTTAGTTTATTTTGGTGGGATAAAATTTGGTATTGATTTTAGTGGGGGAACAAGAATTCCGATTTTACTTGAAAGCCCAGTTTCAAATGAAGTAATGGAGCAAATGACTGATACTATAAAAACAAGAGTAAGTACTTTTGGTTTAACAGAAGTTAAAGTTAGAGCTAGGGGAGAAGATGAAATTTTAGTTGAAATTCCTAGTTCTGATGAAGAAACAGTTAAACAGACAATTGATATATTAGAAAGACAAGGAGTTTTTTTAGCAGTTTTTGATGGTAAAGTAGCATTAAAAGGAAGTGAAATTTATACTGGATCAATTGCTCAATTGCCTGCAGAGAGAACAGGTTGGTGGTCAGTAGCAGTTTCTGTTAAGAAAGAAGCTTCAGATAGATTTGGAACTATTTCAGAAGGAAAAGCAAATTATCCAATTTATATGTTTTTAGACAGGCCGTCTGATACTTCAATTTTTATAACTGAAAAAAATTTAAAAGGGGACACTGAATTAAAAAATGAAGAAGCAATAATAATTTTGAATGATGCTTTAAAATTAGAAGGAGATTCAATTAGTTTATATATTTTAGATGCATTTGATAATTATAAGGAAGAATTAAATCCAAAAACTAATTATTCAAAAGCAATTATCCCCATAGGTACAGATAATGAAATTAAATTGTATTTACAAAATAAAGGATATACTGTTATTGAAAGAGAAGAACAGGATATGTTTCCTACTTATTCAATTTCCTCAACACATAATTCAGTAGTTGAATGGAAAGCAATTGGATTAGTTTCAGTTCCTTATTTAAGTGCATCTCTTGCTGGGGGCCCTACTTCACATAGAGGAACATATGCAATTTCTGGTCCTGGTGAAGGAACAACAGCCCAAGAAATGAATTATAACGCACAATTAAGAGCAAGAGAAATGCAATCTATACTTAAAGGAGGGGCATTACCTGTTGCAATTTCAGTTGGGAGTAAAACTTCAATTCCTGCACCTTTAGGGGCTAAATTTTTAGAATGGAGTGTTATTGGTGCATTAGCAGCTTTAATAATTGTTGGAATTGTAGTAGGGATAAGATATATGAGTTTAAAATTAATAATTCCGATATTAGTAGTAACTTTAATGGAATTGACTATATTAATTTGTATTATCGGTTTTTTTACTATAGATTTAGGTGCATTTGCAGGAATTATAGTAGCTATGGGAACAAGCATTGATTCTCAAATTGTTTTAGCTGATGAGTTGCTTAAAAAAGATGGAGCAGATCTTAGAACTAAAATTAAACGTGCATATTCAATTGTTTCTCATTCAAGAGCAATTGTGATTATAGCTATGCTTCCTTTATTATTATTTTCTGGTCTTGTAGAAGTAATTGGTTTTGCTACTTCAGCTATTTTGGGAGCATTAATTAGTATTTTATTATCGAGGTATGCATTCGCTGCTTTTATTGAACATTTAATTGTAGATAAAAAATTAAAAAAGGAATAATGTTAAAAAAAGAAGCATAAGAGTATTTATATTAATTTGAGAATATATAAATATAAAGTATACTGGTTTATTTTAAAATATGAAGCAGTTTTCTGTATACTTGGATGATTTGCATGCTATTTATTTGTTAGATCCAAAAATTAAATTTAATTTTGATTTTTTTAAAACAAAACCAAAAGAAATTTATATTCACCATACTGGGAATACACCTCATGATTTAGAAGAAGTTTATTCAATAGGAGTAACTAAATTTAATCAACCCTCTTATCATTTTATAATTGATAAAAAAGGAGCAATATATCAGACTTTACCTATTAATGTTATTGGCGCACATATTAAAAGACATAATGATAATTCTTTTGGTATAGCCTTATTAGATTTAATTTCTCCATCTTCTCCAACTGAAGCAATGAAATATTCATTAGATTCACTTATAAATCATCTGAAATATAATTATCCAATTGAAAAAGTATCTACACATTTTGAAGCTTCAATTTCTGATGTTAATGAAATAATTACACAAATAGGTATAGAAAAAGAGATCCCATTATTGAATAGACAGGAAGTTGGGGATTTAACAGTGGATAATGTTGAAAATTATAAGAAAAAGATAAAAGAAGAAATAAAAGATACAGATATTGATAAATTGATAAAGGATATCTTAAATCAACGTGTTGATTATGTTAAAAATTGCCCCGGCCCTTATTTTCATACTCTTTTAAATTTATAAAGTTGTTAAATTTGTAATATCATTTTGATATAATTATTGAATTTTATCTCTAATAAACTATATCATTTAAAAACCTATATGTTGTATCTATTTTAGTTTTTGAACACAATATGTTGTGTTTTTCACAATTAATTGTTTTCAAAAATTTAAGGTAATTTATTAAGAGGAATTAACATGAGATGTCCATATTGCATTTTTGAAGAAACAAAAGTTGTTGATTCTAGACAAGAAGAAGATGTTGTCAAACGAAGAAGAGAATGTGAGAAATGTGGGCGAAGATTTACTACTTTTGAAAGAGCAGAAATTGTTGAATTTTATGTTATTAAAAAAGATGGCAGAAGAGAACTTTTTGATAGAAAAAAACTCAAATCTGGAATTGTAAAAGCATGTGAAAAAAGACCCATAAGTCAAGATAAGATCGAAGAACTAGTTGATTTAATTGAAAGAACTTTAAGACAAAGAAAAACTTTTGAAATTCAATCTACCTTAATTGGAGATTGTGTAATGAAAAAATTGAAAAAAATTGATCCAATAGCATATATTCGATTTGCTTCTGTTTATGAGGAGTTTGATGATATTGAAGCTTTTGAAGCAACTCTTGTAAATCTAAAGAATAAAAAGGGGTGAAATGTATGGAAGTATCACAAATAAGAAAGAGAGATGGAACTATTGTTTTGTTTAATAAACAAAAAATTATTGATTCAGTTTGGAAAGCAATGCGTACTGTTAATGAAGGAGATAAAGATAGAGCTGAAGAAATAGCAGACCAAGTAGTAGAATTATTAAATCATAAATTTAGAAAAACAACTGCCCCCACAGTTGAAGAAATACAAGATGTAATAGAAGAAATATTAATTTTAAACAAGTATGTTAAAACTTCAAAAGCGTTTATTTTATACAGAAAACAGCACAATGATGTTAGAAGAATGGCTAGTTTAATGAATACTGTTGAAACTATCGAAAAATACATTGACCAAGCAGATTGGAGAGTTAAAGAAAATGCAAATATGACATATTCTCTTCAAGGATTAAATAATCATATTGCAAGTTTAGTAGTAGCAGAATATTGGTTAGATAAATTGTATCCTTCAAGAATTGCAAATGCACATAGAAATGCAGAAATACATATTCATGATTTAAGCACTTTAGGTGCTTATTGTGTTGGTTGGGATTTACAAGATTTATTAATGACTGGTTTTAAAGGAGTAGAAGGTAAAGTAGAATCAAAACCCCCAAAACATTTAAGAGTTGCATTAGGACAAATGGTTAATTATATATATACTTTACAAGGTGAAACAGCAGGTGCTCAAGCATTTAGTAATTTTGATACTTTATTAGCTCCTTTTGTTAGATATGATGGATTAGAATATAAACAATTAAAACAAGCTTTTCAAGAGTTTTTATTTAATATGAACGTGCCTACCCGTGTGGGCTTTCAATCATTAGCTTGGGATGAATTAGTTATAGTGAAATATAGAGGTAAAATAAGAACTATAAGGATAGGGGAATTAGTAGATAAAAAATTTATAACACATAAGAATCAAATAATAAATAATGTAGATGGATATGGAAATAAATCACAAGATTCTTTTGCAGTTCCAAATTTTGATGATTATGAAGTTTTAGGATTTGACAATAACCAAAAAGTAAACTGGTTAAAAGTTAAAGGATTTGTAAAACATAAAGTAAAAGAAAAAAGATTTTTAAAAATTAGAACTTCTAGAGGAGAAGCAAAAGTCTCACCTGCACATTCTTTATTTAAGTTTAATTCTAAAAGTATAAAACCAGTACAACCAAAAAACCTTACTATTTCAAAACCCAATGAGAAAATAACAGAAACTAATCATGTAGTTTCTATAGGTAAGAATATTGATCATCTTTTTGAAAATAAAAATAAACTAGATATCACGGATTTAATAAATGAATTGCCGGAGATTTATCAGTTAAAAATATTTGTAAAATTAACAAAATCAGAATATACTTCTTTTGAAAAAAATCTTAAATCATATTATTCAACAATAAAACAAATGCTTTATGATTTCGGAAGATTAGATAAAAGTACATGGTATGATTTAAGAAAGAAAAATGTTGTTCCTTTCAATATTTGGTATCAATTTGGAGATAAAAATTCGGATAATTCAAAATTCTATATTAAACCTTATCCAAATAATTATATAGGAAGATATTTAGATGGAAAAAAATTATCTGCATTTATTAAACTTGCTGCTTGGTATATTACTGAAGGAAAGGCTAATGCTTCAAGTATAAAAATTTCAAATTCAGATAAGGAAAATATTGATGAAATCAAAAAAATATTAAAAGAATTGAATTTATCGTATAATTTATCTTATTCTAATGGATGGAGTTCAAAAACAAAGAAAAAAACAAATACAAAAATAACTAATTTTGAAATTTATAATTTATATGGATATTTAATTAAGATTCTTTGTGGTGTAAATTCATCAACAAAACAGTTTCCC
This sequence comes from Candidatus Micrarchaeia archaeon, assembly GCA_041653315.1. Lineage (NCBI taxonomy): Archaea > Nanobdellati > Microcaldota > Candidatus Micrarchaeia > Candidatus Micrarchaeia archaeon. The sequence goes on from JBAZFO010000009.1 coordinate 10,857, forward strand.
TCCTTTATATTTGATATAAATAAAAAATTAAAAAAAGAGTTTTTAGATACTTTAATTAAAGGAGATGGTTGGGAGTATCAGCAAAAACATGTTTATACTTCTAAATCGCCTTATTTATTATCTAATATTTCTCTTTTATTGAGTATTTTAAATAAAGATTATGTGGTTTCAAGAAAAGATAAACATGGATGTTACACTATTCATATTTTCAAAAATAATAGAAAACAAAAATTCCCAGTTTTAAATAATTTTGAAGCTTCTCCAGTTTATGAAATTGAGGATTATGATTATCCATTTGAATGGGAATATGATATTTCTGTTGATTCAAAAACTGAAAATTTTACGGGAGGAATTGGATTATTATTATTCCATAATACACCCTTTTCTAATATAACAATGGATTTAACACCCCACCCAAGTTTTAAGAATTTACCAGTAATTATTGGTGGAAAAATGATGGATGAAACATATGGGGAGTTTCAAGAAGAAATGAATATGATTAATCAAGTTTTTGCAGAAGCAATGATTGAAGGGGATTCAAATGGTAGATTATTTACTTTTCCAATTCCTACATATAATATAACTAAAGATTTTAATTGGGATGCACAAGAAATTCAAAAAGTTTTTGAGATGACTGCAAAATATGGAATTCCTTATTTTTCTAATTTTATAAATAGTGATATGAAGCCCGAAGATGCTAGGTCAATGTGTTTGCATGAAAGTGAAAATATAATCTATAAAAAAAATGGAGAAATAAAACATTCAACAATTAAAGAATTGTGTGATTCACATTCTTTTGAATATGATCATGAAGGCTGGTCAGACAATTCAGAAAAAGATTTAGAAGCATTATCCTTAAATCCAAAAACTTTGAAATTAGAATGGGAAAAAATATTAAGATTTGTAAAAATTGATAGAAATGAAGAAGTTAAAATTATTACTGAAGATGGAAAAAGAATTAAAACTTCTGAAAATCATTTAGTTACTATAGTTACTTCAAAGGGTTTAGAAGAAAAATTTGCTAAAGATATAACTGTAGGAGATTATATCTTGAGTTTAAAAAATGCAGATAGTATACTTTCAAATGAAATTCAAAAATTAGAAAATGAAGTATTAGATAAAGAACTGGCTGCAATTTTAGGATTTTTTACGGCAGATGGAAATTTCTTGTGGAATAAAAGAAATGGCAAAAAAGTGATTAGAGGATTACAGTTTACTTTTAATTATAATGAACCTAATTTAATATTTGAAATAAAATCTTTAATTGAAAATAGATTGAATATAAAAGTTAAAGAAAAGAAAGACCCCAGGTATAATACTTATTATCTTTATTTATATTCAAGTGGTTTAGCTAAAAAAATATACTCGGCAGGATTTAAAAAATATGGGCAACTTCCAAATGTGTTATTTAATTCTCCAAAAGAGATTATTAAAGAATTTTTAGATTATTTCTTTAAAGGAGATGGGTATGAATTAAGAAAAGAAATACATATAAATGATTTAGATCTTTCTAAAGATCTTAATATATTATATAATTTAATTGGTATCCCAACTACTTTTAAAATTAGGAAAAATAGCCAAGTTATTTATCTACAACATAAACAAAATGAAATAAATTCATTAGGTTTAGTTAATTCTCCTTGTTTATATGAATGTATTCCTGGTTTTATGGCAAAATCTACTTATTTAGTTCCTGGATTAAATAAAGGAAGAATGGTTAGTCAGATGACTTTACAAAAATACAATGCACAAACAATGGAAAGTGAAAAATATTTACAAGCTGATGTATATATAACAAAAGTTACTTCAATACAAAAAATAATACATGAACAAAAACAAAGGTTTTACGATATTGAACTCGGAAATAATCATCTTTTTGTACATTCATTGGGGACTATAACTCATAATTGTTGTAGATTAAGATTAGACAACAGAGAATTAAGAAAAAGAGGCGGAGGATTATTTGGTGCTAATCCCCTAACTGGGTGTTATGATGAACAAACAGAAGTTTTAACACAAAATGGTTGGATATTTTTTAAAGATTTAAGTAAAAAACATAAGTTGTTTACTTTAACAAAAAATAATGAAATTGAAATACACGAACCAAAAAAATTATTTAAATATGATTATGAAGGGGAACTTTATGAATTTAAAACAAAATCATTAGATTTATTAGTAACACCAAATCATAGAATGGTAGTTGATCAAAATTATAAAGATAAAAGAATATTTGTTGAAGCCCAGTATTTTGATGTTAATAATCATAGGATACCAAAACAAAGTATTTGGAAGGGAGAAGAAAAAGAATGGTTTATTCTTCCCAGTATTGATTTTACTAAATATGGTAGACAAGGAAGAACTCCATATAAAGTTGTTAGAGATTCATTAAAAATTGAAATGGATAATTGGTTGAAATTTTTTGGATTCTGGTTAGCTGAAGGTTCAACAGATAATTCAAAAATAGCTCAAAGACATGGTTATAGAGTAATGATTACACAAGTAAATAAGAAAAAACGAAAACAAATTAAAGAAGTTTTTGATAAATTGCCTTTTAATTACACAGAAGAAAAAAATAATTTAGTGATATGTAATAAACAACTTTGGACTTATTTACATATATTTGGTAAAAAATATGATAAATTTATTCCAAAAGAAATCAAAAATTTATCTAAAAGACAATTGAAAATTTTATTTGATTGGTTGGTAAAAGGAGATGGCCACATTAGAAAAACTACAGGTCAAATTAATTATTGGACAACCTCAAAAAAATTAGCTGATGATATACAAGAAATAATTTTAAAACTTGGGTGGTTAGGTACATTAACAAAACAAAAGAAAAAAGTATCAATAATAAAAGGTAGAAAAATAAATTCTCAAGCAACTTGTTATATTTTAGGTGTTCAAAAAGCAAAACATTATAGATTAAGAAAAAGCAATATTAAGAAGGTTCCTTATAAAGGAAAAGTTTATTGTTGTGAAGTAGAAAACCATACTCTTTTTGTTAGAAGAAATGGTAAAGTTACTTGGTGTGGTAATTCTATTGGAGTAGTAACGGTTAATCTTCCAAGAATTGGTTATTTATCAAGAACAGAAGATGAATATTTTGAAAAATTAGATGAAGCAATGGATTTAGCATATACTAGTTTAGAAATAAAAAGAAAAGTTTTAGAAAGTTTTACTGAAAGAGGATTGTATCCATATTCTAAATTTTATTTAAGAAAAATTAAAGAAACGCATAATCAATATTGGAAAAATCATTTTAGTACAATTGGTTTGATAGGAATGAATGAGTCTTTATTAAATATGTTTGGTTCTGGATTGTTAGATTCTGAAGGAAGAAAATTTGCTATTAAAGTTTTAGATCATATGAGAAAGAAATTAGAGGATTATCAACTAGAATCCGGGAATATATTTAATTTAGAAGCAACCCCAGGAGAAGGAACAACACATAGATTAGCAAGAATAGATAAAGTTCAATATCCTAATATAATAGTTGCTAATGAACAAACTTATCAAGAAAGAGGTGCAGCACCTTATTATACAAATTCAACTCAATTACATGTTGCTTCAACTATTGATTTATTTGATGCATTAGATGTTGAGGACGAGTTGCAAACTAAATACACAGGAGGAACAGTTTTTCATACATTTTTAGGAGAAAAAATAAATGATTGGAAAATGGCTAGAGAATTAGTTAAAAGAATAGCACATAATTTTAAATTACCTTACTTTACATTAACTCCTACATTTAGTGTATGTCCAGTACATGGATACTTATCTGGGGAACATGAATTATGTCCAAAATGTGATGAAGAGATAGGATATGCAGGTATGATTAGACAATTAAATTCAGGAAAACAAATAGACCAAGAAATTTTAGAAGCAACTAAGAAAAAAAGAAATTATTGTGAGGTATATAGCAGGGTTGTGGGTTATATAAGACCAATAAAACAATGGAATGCAGGAAAATATGAAGAATATAAAGAAAGAAGGGTTTTTGACAAAAACCTTTAATTTGTTTTCGTATATTAATATTGTGGGAGGTTAGTATAATGGATTTTGCTTACATACAAAAAACAAGTTTAATTGATTATCCAGAAAATATTTGTTCTACTATATTTACTATTGGATGTAATTTTAAATGTCCGTTTTGTTATAATAGAACATTAGTTATTCCAGAAGAATATCCTAAGAATCCATTGTCTAATGAACAGGTTTTATCAACTTTATTTAAAAGAACACACTTTGTGCACGCAGTATGCATTACTGGTGGCGAACCAACAGTTTTTGATGACTTATACGATTTTATTAAATCTCTTAAAAAAGAAGGGTTTTTAGTAAAATTAGATACTAATGGAACAAATCCAAAGATGATAAAAAGGTTAATAGATGATAAATTATTAGATTATGTTGCAGTAGATATAAAAAATTCACAAATAAAGTATGCTAAAACAATTGGTTTAGAAAGTTTTGATGCATCTAAAATTAAAGAAACTGTTGATTTATTAAGACAAAATAATATCTCATTTGAATTAAGAACAACTATTGTTCCAACAGTTCATAATATTGAGAGCATAGAAGAAATTGGGAAATGGGTTGGTGGTGGAAAATTTGTTATTCAAGATTTTAGAAGAACAAATTCTTTAATAGATCCTTCTTTAATGAATGTGATTCCATTTTCACAAAATGAGCTGGAAACATTTAAGAAAACTGCAGAAAAATATTTTGATAAAGTAGAATTAAGAATTTAATGTGAAGTATGATAATTTACTCCGTGTTTTCTTACAGTTCTTTTTAAATTTTCTAATGATTCATTTACTGCAGAAGGTAAATTCCATTCATTTCCAGTTGTTTTAATAACCTTATTTCCAATTTCTAATCTAGCTATAACTGTATATTTATTTCCATATTTTTTAACATGCAAAATCAATCCACCTATATCTTTATTTGATTTTGTTAATTTATCAAATACTCTTTTACTTTCATCTAAAATTTCTTGGTAAAATGATTTATCGTATCTGTCTAATCCACTAATATAAATTCTTGTTTCTTCTTTCTTAGATTTCATAATAGTTTCAAATACATCTTTTGTACTTATCAATCCAATAGGTTTTTTGTCTTTTACAACTATTAATGAAGCGACATTTTTTTCAATCATTCTTTTAACTGCTTCATTTAGTGTTTTTTCTGGAGAAATTATTTCAATTTTTCTTTTAATTAATTGTTTTATTGGTTGTTCCCATGGTTTTAATTTATCAGAAGTTAATTTTGGTAATCTTTCTGTTGGTTTAATAAGTTTTAAACCAATATCAAAAGTACTTAGTATTCCTCTTAAATATCCTTGTTCATTTACAACTGCAAGTCTTCTGACTCCATTTTTTCTCATTTGGGTTATTGCAAGATTTACATCAGCATTTTCTTCTATTGTAATTATGGGTGAAGACATAACTTCTGAAATTCTTTTTTTTGGTATCATTTTTTCTTTCATGAGTTCTTCTAAAACTCCTAATCTTGTGATTATACCAAGTATTTTTTCATTTTTTGATATTATAGCCAAATTTGATACTCTTACACTAAAAAACGCTTTTGTAGTTTCTATTATATCTGTATCTTCTTCTATTGTTGGTGCTCTAAATGCAATACTTCCACACGGAGTATTACTTGGATCTTTAACTGGATGTTCACTTATATGTCTTGCATCTAAAATACCAAAATATTTATCATCTTTTAAAACAATTATTGATTCATTATATTTTGAAATTTTATCTTGTGCTTTTGAAATACTTTCCTCAAAATTTATAGAAATTACCTTTTTTTTATTAATCATAGATTTCACCTATCAAATTTAAAACTGAAAAGTTTAAAAAGGCTATATTTATAAAGAGTTTTGCTCTTAAACATATTAATTTGTATGCAGGGTTGACAGATCGGCTATGTGTTCGGCTGCAGAAAACCCTTTTTCTTTTAAAAAAAGAAAAAGCGTTGTATCCCAAAAAAGAAACTAGGGAGCAGTAACCGAAATAGGGGGGTTCAAGAAATTTTTTCTTTCTTTAGGAAAGAAAGAAAAACTTTCATTAAAAAGAAAGAAACCTAAAAAAGAAAGAAAAAATTAGAACAACTCCCTCACCCTGCTTTTTTATTTTAAAAAATAAGAAGAACCTTTTTAAATATTCTCATATTAATAGAAACATAGAAGAGTACTTATTTTAGTAAACTAGGTGATAAAGTGGATGATTCTAACAACGTAAAAACTGGGACAACAACATTAGGATTAATTTGTTCTGATGGAGTTGTATTTGCTTCTGATAAAAGAGCAACTATGTGGCATTTTATTGCTGATAAAAATATACAAAAAATATATAATATAACAGATTATATTGCTATAACAACAGCTGGAAGTGTTGGTGATGCACAAGCATTAGTAAGATATATGCAGTCAGAAATAAAACTATATGAAACAAGGGAACAAAGAAAAATGACTATTCAAGGTGCAACAACTTTAATGTCAAATATTTTATTTGGTTATAAAATGTTTCCATTTTATGTTCAATTAATAATTGGAGGAGTAGATAAAGAACCAAAATTATACTCATTAGATCCTGGTGGAGGGATAACTTCTGAAAATTTTATTTCAACAGGAAGTGGCTCTCCAATTGCATATGGGGTTTTAGAAACAAATTATAAAATTAATAAAACTATAAAAGAAAATTTACCTATTGCAGTTAAATCTATTGCAACTGCAATGAAAAGAGATAGTGCAACAGGAGATGGAATTGATTTAGTTTCAATAGATAAATCAGGTTTCAAAAGATATTCAAAAGAAGAGATAGAAAAATTGTTATAAATTTATATTTTAAGTATCAGAATTTAAATATGCATTATAAAGTTAAATTTTCAAAGAGTTGATTTTTATTTTAAATGAAATTCTAATAGCAGTATTTTATTAGATGTTTTAAGAGGGGATAACAGTGGACTTTAAAGAGATAGAGCAAAAAATAAAAGAAATTGTTCCTGAGGGTTGTGAAATAACAAAAATAGAACCTGAAGGGCTTGATATAGTAATATATGTTAAAAAAATAAAAACATTTTATGATTCAGAGTATTTAATAAAAAGACTTTCTGGTGCAATTAGAAAAAGAATAGTTGTAAGGTTAGAGGATAATTTATTAATGGAACCTGAAAAAGCAAAGAAGAAAATACTTGAATTAGTTCCAAAAGAAGCAGAAGTAGAAAAAGTAAGATTTGATCCTGTTTTTTCAGAAGTTTGGATTGAATCAGTAAAACCAGGATTAGTAATAGGTAAAAAAGGATTAACTTTAAGAAGTATTATAGAAACTACGGGTTGGGCGCCAAAAATTTTAAGAGTACCAACTATGAAGTCTGAAACAATTGAAGGAATTAGAAATTCCTTATTTCAAGAAACTAAAAAAAGAAAAAAATTCTTAAATAAATTAGGAAAAGACATATGTAAAACTGTTGAAAAAAGTGAATGGGTAAAAGCTACAGCATTAGGTGGATTTAGAGAAGTTGGAAGATCTAGTGTTTTAATTCAAACTCAGAATTCTAATATATTAATTGATTGCGGGATTAATCCTGTTGTTTTTGAAGGTCAAAAAGCATTTCCTTATTTAAAATCAATGAATCTTGAACCATCTGATTTAGATGCAGTAATTCTATCACATACACATCTTGATCATACTGGTTTTGTACCTTATTTATATGCATATGGATATCAAGGCCCCATATATTGCACTGAACCTACAAGAGATATGATGATAATGCTCCAAAGAGATTATTTGAATATAGTAAATAAATATGCAGGTACAACAGCCCCATATGCAGTTAAAGATATCCATGAAGAATTATTACATACAGTTACAATTGGATACAATGAAGTAGTTGATATAACCCCAGATATTAAACTAACTTTTTATAATGCAGGCCATGTTTTAGGAAGTTCAATGATACATTTACATATTGATAATGGATTGCATAATCTAGTTTATACTGGAGATTTTAAATTTGGTTTTACAAGATTATGCAATAATGCAAATAACCTATTTCCAAGAGTAGAAACTTTATTTATGGAAAGTACATATGGAGGAAAAAATAATGTTTTACCAGATAGAAGAGAAACAGATGAACAGTTAGTATCTTTAATTGAAGAAACAATTAATAATGGAGGAAAAGTTCTTATTCCTGCTTTTGCAGTAGGAAGATCACAAGAAGTTATGCTTGTTTTAGAAGATGCATTTCAAAATGGTAGGTTAAAAGTTCCTGTTTATTTAGATGGAATGATTTTAGAAGCCTCTGCTATTCACACCGCATACCCAGAATATTTAAGGAATACATTAAAAAGAAAAGTTCTTTCAAATCAAAGTCCTTTTGAATGTGAAATATTTGAAATACCAAGCGATAGACAGGCAGTAATTGATGGTGGCCCTTGTGTAATTATTTCTACTTCAGGTATGGTTGCAGGAGGTCCTGTAATGGAATATTTGAGAAATTTAGCAGATGATCCAAAAAATTTAATGGTTTTTATTGGGTACCAGTCTCCTTTATCATTAGGAAGTAGAATTCAAAGAGGAGAAAAGGATATCCCATTAGTTAATAAAGAAGGAAAAAGTGAAATGATAAAAATGAATATGCGTGTTGAAACAGTAGAAGGATATTCAGGACATTCAGGAAGAAAGCAATTAATGGCATTTGTACATAATATTTCTCCAAAACCAGAAAAAATATTTGTAATGCATGGTGATGAAAAAAGATGTTTAGATTTAGTTCAATCAATAAAAAATACTTTAAAAGTTGAAACTAGAGCACCTATGAATATGGATACAATTAGATTGAGATAAAATTAATTCAAAACATTTTTAAACTCTAAGCAATATATTATTTTATTGTGATTATATATGGCTAGGAAAAAAATAAACCCAGACATTTCTGAGTTCTATTTACTTTTATCAGCACCAGAACTTTTTGATCCAGAAGAAACATTTTTATTTAATGATGAATTAGATAAAGATCAACAAGAGATGCTTGAAGTTTGGGCTAATAAATTTAATTCTCAATTTATAATAAGAACAGAAGATGAAAAAATTGCAATTGTAAAAAAAGAAAAAGCTAAAGCTGAATATAAAAAACAAGAAAATAAAGAAAGAAATAAAAGAAAAATTTAAAAAAAGAATTAAATTTATCTAAGAAATTTAGCTCCTAATAATCCAAAGAACCCGCTTAATATTGGAAAAGATATAATTGTTATAAATAATCTTGTTATTATTCCATTCAAGCTAAGTGTTGCATCTCCTCCAGATATTGTAATAAGAGTATTTAAGGTATTAGTGTCTAAAAATCCAAATATATTTGTCATTAATCCATATATTTGAACCCCTAAAAATGCACCTAAAGATATTATTACAATTAACGAAACTATTGATGCTAATATCCCAACAAGGATTCCAGTTATTATGCCTTTTTTAATTCCAATATTAGTTTTATAATCTTGTTCTGCTTTTAAATAAACAATAGAAAGTATTCCTGCAATTGGCATAATAATGAAAAATAAAAGGCTTAGAACAGGCACACCGCATAATATACCTGCAAGTATACCAATGAATAAAACTGGAGTAATTACATCTGAGTCTATTATATTATTTTCATTTAAATTTTTATTTTGTTTAAACAAATTGCTTAATATTCCAGGGGAGTTATTTTTATTTTGAGTATATTGTTGTTTAGCATTTTGTGGCCTGTTTTTTTGAAATATAGGTTTCTCGTTTTGTGTATTTCCTCTTCTTTCTTCTTTAAGCATCTTTAAACCTACTCGCATGCAATTTTTGCAGACAAGTTCTGGTTCATCATCACCTACGCAATCTTTACACACAGCTTTAAAACAAACTGAACAAATACCAACCGCGTCTGTTTTTGGATGAAAATAGCATTTCACATTAATTACCTCTTTCTTTTTTATTTTTTCTTTTTACCTTTATCTTTTTATTGCTTTCTGTTTTTTTACTTTTGTTTAGTAATCCAATTATAAAAAAAGGCATACCAAATCCAGCAATAAATCCAGTAATTATTCTTATTGTATTCGTACTTTCTCTTAGTCCTATTATTTGAGTTAAACCATCAATTGCTAGAGGTAAAATAATTAATATAAATAACCATAATGGAAGTGGGTTATTATAATTTTTATTAAATATCCATATTATTATCCCCCCAATGAGCATAGAAAAGAAAAATGCAGTATCTCTTGAGCATACTGGGAATTTTATGCCTTTTCCTATTAAATTATTTACCCTAATTTCTTTAGTATTATTCTCATATTTTGTATTTTGATTATAACAATCAGCTATGGATGTTTCATATACACATAAAGATCTTTGAGTTATTTGATGGCAAAAAAAAGAAAAGAAGTGATACATTCCCGTTCCTACATTATTATTATTTAAATAAATAAAAGGTGTGCTGAATATTAAGATATTAAATAATAGTAAAATGATAATATATGTTTCTAATATTGATAACCTCATAAATTATTTGTTTCACTTAACTTTTTAAATACCTACATACAAAAGTTAATTATGGAAAATTATGAATCTTTATTAGATAATGCATATACAACCTTGCCAAAAAAAGCTCAATCTGGAGAGAGATTTGAAGTCCCAAAACCAGATATCTCTCTTGAAGGTTCAAAAACTATAATTAAAAATTTTGATCAAATTTTATCAAAATTAAGATCTGATAAAACTTTTATATTAAAATATTTTAATAAAGAGCTTGCAGTACCTGCATCTTTAGAAGGAAAAAGATTAATTTTATGTGGTAAAATACAACCAAGACTTTTTAATGAAAAATTAGATGTGTTTGTTAAAAAATATGTTTTATGTCAAGAGTGTGGAAGACCAGATACTAAAATTCAAGAAATTGAAAAAGGAATTAAAATAATGATTTGCGAAGCATGTGGTGCAAGAAATCCTATAAGGTGATTGTTTAATGAGTGAAAATGATGATGAACAGAAAACAAATAGAATGAGACTTCCAAATGAAAAAGATAAAGAAGTCTTAGGAATAGTAGTAAGTTTATTAGGAGCAGGCAGGCTGCTTGTATCTTGTTCAGATGGTAAAGAAAGAGTTTGTAGAATACCAGGTAAAATGAGACGTTTTATTTGGGTTAGAGAAAATAATTATGTAATTGTTAAACCTTGGGATATTGAAGGAGATTCAAAAGGAGATGTGGTTTGGAGATATAATAAATTCCAAGAAGAATGGTTAAAAAAGAACGGGCATTTAAAGAATATTGATCTCTAATTTTATAATTTGTTTAAAACATAAATCTATTTTTTCTTTATCTATTCTTGAATCCTTTTCAATTAATTCTGGATCAAAATAGATTAATATACAATCTTTATTTTCAAAATTTTCCTTTATCTTATTTATCTCTCCTGGAGTTCCTAAAGTAATTCCTAATATACTATTTTTTATTAAAATATTCTGAATAATCTCAATTTGTTTTTTATTTGAAACTAAAATAACTTTTTCTTCATCTGAATTTTTTAAAATTTTAATTAATTCTGTTATTTTTGAATCCTCCTGATTTAAAGTATTTAATAGAATATTATGAAATTCTTTTTCAAATAAAAAGAAATTTTCAATATAACTAAATTGATCTGTTTTTGTTAAAATACTTTTAACTTTTTTACTCCTAATAAAAGTTAGGGCCTCTTTTCTCCAATTTTTTCTATCTGTCTTTTGGGTTAAAAAATCTACTACTTTTTTATCAAAGTTTTCAATTTCTGTAAAAGACATATTTAATGAATTTTTAGTTATTGAATCTAATGTTTTTAATTCTTTTAAAATATTTAAGATTTCATGGTCTAAATAAGAGAGAAACCTTTCAATTCCATTATATTTTAAATAATCCATCATTCTTTGAATAATTAAAATTGTATTAAAGTAATTATTATGATATTTTTTTCTTTTGTGATCAGTTTCATTTTTTATTTGTTCTAAAAAAAAGGTTACTGTTTCACTATTTATATATAAAATAGGTTCTGGAATTAAGCTAAATACTTTTAATGTTCTTATCAATCTAGAATGTAGCTGATTTAAATACATATATATCTCATTTTTTTTAAAATCTGTCTTATACACTCGTATTTTTGGAGTATCAAATAAGGGTAATAAAGGAAGCTTTTCAATAGGTCTTATTTTTTTATTATTTCTTATTTCGTTTCCCTTTTTTATCCTTTTTTCATTTTTTGTCATAATATATTATTCTTTTTTGCGTTTTTAAAGGTTTTGAATGTAGGCATATTAATAAATACTTCAATTCTAAATGTAATACATGGCATTATCACAATCAAAGAAAAAAAGACCTGAGAGAGAAAAAAAACAATTTAAAATTAAGCGCAGGATAGAATCACAGGTTTTTGATATTCCAACCCTAAAAGAACTTTCAAGATTAATTGGTAAGAGAGTTTTTGATACTTTGGATCATCCAATAGCAATAGGTAAAGAAGCAAAAGTATTTAGAGCTACTAAAGAAACAGTTAATGGAAAAAAAACGTATTTGGCAGTTAAAATTTTTAGAATAGAAACTTCTTCTTTTGATAAAATGACAGATTATTTAAAAGGAGATCCAAGATTTGATAGAGTTAAAAAAAGAAAATTAGAAATTATTAAAGCTTGGACTAGAAAAGAATACATGAATTTGAAAATTGCTTATAATGCTAAAATTAATGTTCCAAAACCAATTGGTTATACACGGAATATATTAATAATGCAGTTTTTAGGGCAGAAAGGAGAACCATACCCAACATTACAGGAATATGGTCCTTTAGATGCTAAAGAAGAGTTTAAGCAGTTAATTAAAGATATGAAAAAATTATATGAAATTGGGTTGGTACATGGGGATCTCAGTCCATTTAATATATTACAAACGCCAAAGGGATTATATATAATTGATGTTGGTCAGGCAGTTATTTTAAAACATCCTAAAGCACAAGAGTTTTTAGAAAGAGATGTAAGAAATATAATTAATTATTTTAAGAAATTTGGAATTAAAAAAACACCAGAAGAACTTTTAGAATATATTCGAGGAAAAATAAAAGACAAACCTTTTTAAATACAGAAAAGTATATCTAATATAACATATTATATTAAATTGTAATGTGAGTATTTTTAAATAATATTAAAATAGGTGATAAAATGAATAAATTATGTATATTTTTTACCCCAAATAAAAATTTAGTTAGAAAAATAATTGATAATCCAACAGAAGTTATAGATAACTTAAGTAAATTTTTATTAGTCGAAGAAAAATTAGAAATTAGAAAAGCAAGATTAAATAAAAGAATTGGTTTAGAATCTAGAAGATGTTCTATAGAAAAGCCAAATAAAAAGATGGAAGAACTTTTAATAGAGAAAAAAATACTTATGGAAGCGGAAGAAAGATTATATTCTAGATTCCCAGATAGAAATAAGATATAAAAAAATGAGAATGTAAAAAAATATTATTCTTTTTTAGGAATATCTTTTTTCCATTTATTTTCTACTTTTTGTCTATAACCAAAGCTCTGGTATGCGCAAAATGGAATTATATCTAAATCTGGAGTAATATAATGAATCGCGCAATATTTTAGTCTTTCCATATCTGCATTATATTGATCCATAAAATGCATAGTCCCTACAAATAAAGTGTTTTCATGGAAATTTGTTAAATCCTGCATGTCTCCATTATTTAAAAATATTGAACTCAAAAGACCAAGTATATTTAAGTTTTTGGGCACTTTAGAAAAATCAATAGTCAAAGTAATATCTTTTATTAATGCAGCAGTTAAAAGTGGTTTGGTAATTTTATTAGTTTTTTCCATTTTAATAACATAATCTTCTAATAATTTTGTAAATTTATCTACATTCAAAAATCTTGGCATAGGTATTAAATTTCCTTTTTCATCTTTAAATATATACGTAGCTGAACCGCATAAAGGGTGAACTGAAAATGCAATTTGTGTTTGGTTTGTATATGTTTGTATAAAATTAATCATAGGTAAAACAACAGGTACAGGATAAAAATCATTTTCAGATATTTCTCCGTTGCTTTGTGTTGAAATATCTTTTATTAAATCTGAAATAGTATATCTTTGTTCCTCTCTTTCTCTATCATCCATTCTTCCGCAAAAGGAAATTGGTTGAAAATTTACTCCCCTGACTATATCAGAATTTTTTGATGCAAATTTTATAATTTCATAAACTTCATCATCATTGACTCCTTTTATTGCAGCAGGAACAAGCATTAAATTTAAATTACCCGCTTTTCTGCAATTTTCAAATATTTTTTCAATGATCAAATGATTTTTCTTTTCAGTATTACTTTTATCATAAAGGCCATCAAAACTTAAATATATAACACTTAATCCTGCTTCTTGTAGTTTTTTAGCATATTCTAAACTCCCAGCTATCTTATATCCGTTTGTTGCTATTATAACTAACATCCCTTTGTTTCTTGCGTATTTTACCATATCTATTAAATCCTCTCTTATTGTTGGTTCTCCACCAGATATTAATATTGCAGGGCAAGGAGGATCTTGTTCTCTAAGTTTATCAATCATTGCAATACATTGTTCATAAGTAGGTTCATATAAATATCCAGTTGCATCTGAATTTGCAAAACAATAACTGCATTTTAAATTACATCTGTTTGTTATCTCCATTATTGCTAAAACAGTTGAAGTTCTATGTTTTGTACATCCGATACACCCATATGGGCATTCTTTGATGTCTTCTGTTTCTTTAAATTCATGTAATTTTTTTAAATAAGGAAGTATTTTTTTATTAAATGCTGTTAAATCATATAATCTTTCTTTTATTTCCCCATGTTCTGAGCAGGTTTTAATTTCATATACATTATTATTTTCTGTAATTATTTTTGCTTCAATCTCTTTGCCGCAATGTGGACAAACACTTTTTGTTATTATTTTCTCCACAAAATCACCTAGTCATCTTCTTTTCTTGGGGCAAGATAATAAGTAAGTTCAGCATTTTCTATTTTATATTCAACTTTAATCGGCATATCTGATTTTAAATATAAATTAATTATATTTGAATCAGGACAAGCCTTGATTATATTTTCTAAATATTGAAGTGAAAAACTTGCTCTTGATTTTTTATCTGTTTTTAATTTTCTTATTATAGTTCCATCTTTTTCATTTTCAATTTTTAATTTTCCTGAGTCCCCTTTTACATCAAAAACTAAAGTTTCACCAGTTGCTTCTAACGCTAAATATGAACTTACTAACCCTGCATCTTTTAAAGATTCTTTTATACTACTTGCTAAGATTTCAATTTCTACATCTGCGTCTATATTTAATTCCTTTTGAACCATATCTCTTGTTTCTAATAAAGGAATTTTGAAAGTTCTTTTGCTCTTTTCTTGGGAAAATTCTACTATTAATGTGTTTTCTTCAATAGTTAATGTTAAACTTTCTTTAGGTCTTGCTCTTGCTAATATTTTATCTAAATTTAAAAAATTTAATCCTAAAGTGGTTGGAGAGGTTACAGTATATTCTACAAATGCAGATTTTGGAATGTTTAAAGTAACCATAGCAATTTGAGAAGGGTCGATTGCTCTTAAAAATAAACCATCTGATTTAATTTCTAAAGGTCCTTCATCAATAAGATTAACAATAGCGTCTATCATACTTTTTAAAGATTTTGCATTTTGCATAACAATTTTAAACATTAATTACACACCTCCCAAGTGATATTTTATCTCATGTAATATTTATAATTATATATGTTAGCTTATAAAATAGCTTTCACAACCTTGTGGTTCTGTCCACATTCCAAATAAGAATAACTTTGCATACCCAATGTATGGTATTCTTGTAATCACAACTCCTTTTGTTTGAGCTTCATCAACAAGAGAATTTCCTTTTTGATATATTTCTGAATACATTTGAATATCAAAAATTGGGTTATTATCTCCTTTTATTAAATAATATTTTCCTTTTGGGGAATCAATTTTAAGATACACTCTATGAATAATATCCCCAGTTAATGCAAATAAATCTTCTTTTTTAGGAGTATATACAAGAATGTCTGAATTTTTATCTATTAAATACGTTTTATTTTGATATTCTATTTCTTTAATACATATTGTTTGAATTATAGACTCATCTGAATATTTTCTTTTACATATTCCATAATTAAATTTTAATGGGCCGTGCATTTCATAATAATTTCCAGGATTTGTTTTAAATTTAATACATTCTTCTTCATTACTATTTAAACATTTAACAAATAAAGACCCGTTAGTTTCAACTGATTCGTTGTTGAATGAAACTATGGCCGTATTTGTTATTTCTTCAGGATTTTCAATATATATTTCTGGTGCTTTTATATCGTTTGTTCCTCTTAAAATAATTAAATCTCCTCTTTCATAATCAGGCAGCATACTGCATGAAACTATGGCATTTAAAGGAATTGGTGTTCCTAAAAAAAATACTAATCCGAACCATATAGATAAAGCAAGGATAATTGCAATAAATATTTCTTTTAATTCATGTTTTGCTCCTTTTTTGATAGCTCCTTTTGCAATATCCATACCTACTATCAATAATATTGAAAGTCCGCCAATTAAAGCAAAAATAAAATGTCTTGTTAATAAGTATAATATAAAAGATAAAAAAAAGATAATATAATGTAAATAATATTTTTCTATGAATTCAATTTTTTTTAAAATATGTTTCATTTTATCCCTATTTCAATTGTGCTTCTAATTTATCAAGGTCTTTTTGGAATTCTTCTATTGCTTTTTTAATTAATTCGATTGCATCTTTTTTCTTAGTTCTAACAGTTAAAATGTGTTTTTCATTTAAAAAATGGCCTCTTTTTACAGCAGAAAATTCAACATCAGAATCTCTTAAAACAATTTCTTTAATTGCATTTAATACTCCAATATCTAATTCAAATGCTTCTATTTCAACATAATTTTTTTCTTTTTTAATAAATTTAATTTCCATATGTTTCTCCCCCTTTTTATTAAAGAACAGTATTTCTATAGTCATCACTTACTGCTCTTGTTTCTTTATTACCGCATTTTTCACAAATTAAATTAACACCCTCTTTTTTTAAGGGTGTTCTGCATTTTGAACAGAATGCTTTAACAACACCTAAATCTGGTTTGTCAGTAGCTAAATTTATTTGGCCTTTTTTGATATCATAGTCAATAACTACTGCTTTTATTATATCTCCTATTTTCATTTCATTTTTTAAACTTTCTACATATCCTTGTTTAACTTTAGATACATGTATTGAAGCATAATCATTTGTTTTTGGGTATCTTCCTTGTTTTTCATCAATAGGGATAATTAATGCTAATGCCATTTGATCGCTTACTTTTTCTACTCTTCCTATTACTATTACACCTCTATGTATTTGTCTATATTTATAAGGTCTGTCAACATTCATTTTTCTATCTTCAATTATTTTTTCTCCCATAAGTAATGAACGTATTTTTTCTTTTTCTAAATAAGTACCAAAGCCGCTAAGAAATTCTTCTTCTGTACCTAATTCTTCTCCAGGTTTTGTTGTATCCATTTTTATCACAATTCTCATTAAAAATAAGTATTTTTATATATTGCATATATATAACAATATTTAAATATGTTCCCTATGTTTTAATTATATATGAAAGAGATTTTAGTGCTATGTATTGATAGAGATAATGATTTGTATGAAAAGGCTAAAATTTCTGGCCCAATATTAGGTAGAGAAGCAAATCTTACAGCTGCAAGCAAATTAGCTTTAGCAGACCCCCAAGACACTGATGCAAATGCTATTTTTCAAGCAGTTAAAACCTATGATGAACTAGGTAAAGATAATAAAGTTCAAATAGTAACTTTAACAGGAGATAAAAAATTAGGTTATGAAGCAGATAGAATAATTTCAAATCAATTAGATAAAATTTTACAAGAGTTTTCTATTTCTTCGTGTGTTTTAATTACAGATGGCCAGCATGATGAAGAAGTAATCCCAATTATTAAATCTAGAATAAAAATTGATTCAGCTAAAATAGTTGTAATGAAACAAGCAAAAGAGCTTGAAAAAACATATATTGTTCTATTAGAAAAATTAAAGGATCCTTATTATTCAAGGATAATTTTTGGAATTCCTGCTCTCTTATTGATTATGTTTGCTTTAAGTAGTTATATGAACTGGGGATGGGAATTAATTGCTATTGTTATTGCGATTTATTTATTAATGAGAATCTTTGGTATTGAAGAGTACCTTGTTTCAACTTCAAAACATTTTAAATTTTCAGTAGAAAAAAGTAGTTTTATTATTTATTTATCTGCGTTTGCAATAATATTAGTTTCTTTTTGGACTACGTACCAAGCATATTCTAACGCAAGCGCCAATTTAGATGCAGTTAAAGTTTTGGGGTTAAGTATACAGTCTTTAATGATTTTATTTCCATGGGGTTTATTTTTATTAATAATTGGAAAAATAATAGATGCATATAAAGATAGTAAAAAGATTATCATAACAAAGTATGGATTATACATGACTTCTATTGTATTATTTTGGTTAATCTTTTCAATGGGCGCAGATTGGGTTGTTAATTTAGAACCACCATATATTTCTTTTGGTGATTTTGTTTTTGTTATACTTTTAAGCCTAATTTTAGGGTATTTATGTATTTATGTAATACACAATATTAAAATGGATATTGTTTCAAGATTGCGTCTTGATAGTAAGGAAGTAATAAGTGAATATGGAGCATATATTGGGGTAGTTATAGGTATTGATAAAAAACAAAATAATTTAATTATCCAGTCTCCTTTTGGCCAAAAGAGAAAAATAAGTTTTGATCAGATTTTTGATGTCGAAGAAAAAATAGTTGTAAAAGCATAATTATTTAAACACAAAAAGACACAAAAAAACTATGAGTTTTAAATTAAAAATAACTAACTGTCCGGATATTAGTGAAATTAAAAATAAAAAAATGGCAATAAGAATTTTTAGAAAACTTCATACTAAAAAATATCCAGATAAACCAGATTACCAATTGATAGAATTAAAGAGATTGCAGGCTTTTTTTAATGCAAAAGATAATGATAAAAATTTAAATCCAAAAACAATAGATATAATAAAACATAATAAAGCAGATATAAATCTTATGATTGAGGATTACGAGTTTATAAAAGAAGGATTAATAAAAGAAGAAGAAATCGATGATTTTAATCAAAAAATTTCTCAATTTTCAACTCATTTGCAGTTAGGAGTAATAGCTATAACTATTGGTGCTGTTTTTTCTTTTGTTATGGAAGGTTTTCTTAAATTAATTACTACTGGGCTTGTTTTAGTTTCTCTTTTTAAGATTCATATAGATCTTTTTTTAAGAAAGTTTTTGTCTGATTTATTAAGTAATAAAGTACATAAAAAGATTGAATTTTTACATGGGGGCTGGGCTAAAGAAAATTATAAATTAATGAAACTTTTAAACGAATTTAAAGAATAAGATTAAATAAGTTTAATTAATCCTCTACCTATTTCTGCTAAATCAGCACCAAGCATCATTCCAAATGAACGAATAAATGTGTATGTAATTATTAAAGCAATTACTGGTGAAATAAAAATCTTAAACATCATTATAAAAAAACCAGAATCATTAGCCATTTTCATTATTCCTTCATAATCTAAGCTTTCTGCCATTTTTCTTATTAAGCCAATACTACCTAAATTATTTCCAATACAAAGGGTTTCAAGTATTGTATTATATTCTTCAATTGTTTCCCCGCCGAATGGATCAAGTGTTTGACCATAATCACCTATTGCATATATAGTCATTATAAAAGAAGCAGGGAGTACAAGTGATAATCCTAAAGCTATTGCAATAAACATTGCTCCTGCTCCGCGAGTTGGGGGAAATGCTCTGCATACTATTCCTAATGGAAGAAGTATTACAGCTAAATAATCACCAAATTTAATTACTTCAATAAAGAAATACATCCACATAATAAATATTCCTAAGACTTTTAGTATCCATTGAAGAGTTCCTAATAAAGCACCAGGAATTGCTTTTCCAAAATATCCAACAGCAGGAATAAGTGAAATTGCACTTTCTAATTTAAATCCAATTATTTCAAGTTCATTAGCTAATGATAAAACAAAATGAAAAGTAAAAACATTGGTGTATGTTTTTTTGACTGGTTCTATTATATTGTATGTTTCGAGTATAGCTGAGCTTGCTGGGTCAGATGAAAGTATTATTACCCCTACATTTTCTGGATGCATTTCATTAAGCACTTCATTAGATAATAAAAGTATTCCTTGTATAAAACCAATTACTGCAATAATTATTAATCCAGAAATTAAAATTTCCATAAATTCACTTTTGCACCAATTTTCTAATCCATTTAATGAAAAGGCTCGTGCTATCATATATAGTATAGAAACCACACCAAGGGACATTAAACTTAATATTAATGTTAAAATTATCCAATCCATTAAATCATCCTTGTTAAATTTGATAAGTCTATCTGTTCACCAAAGAACCTAGATAATTCTCTCATTGAAGCTGCGATTATTGCAAAATTTAATAAAGGTAAAAATAAGCTTCCTAGTACATTAATCATTAATATTTTCCAAGTTGCTGTATATAATGCAGTATAAAAAGTATATAACGGCGATAAAAGGTCAACATTAATTGAAATTAAATTTGTTACAGATAATAGATCTCTTGGATTATTAAAAGCCACGCTAATTATTGGGTAGTCAATTAATTGATTATTTACGTACATATATAAGTTATCTACTATTTCAAATAAACCAATTCCTTCTAATGCAATATTATTTACAACTAACATTAAAGGCCAAAATATGCCTAAAGCAATTGTTAATCCTATTAATGTTCCTCCAAATTTTCTTGAAGGTTCAAAACACCTTAATAAAATACCAACTGGAAGAAAAACATTAAACATACCTTGAGTTACATAAGCAAATAACATAAGCTGTGTCATTGAAGTAATTAAAACAGTTATTAATCCCATTTGTATTATTTCAAATGAATTATCAAAACTGTTTAATCCTTTTAAAGGTGTTATTTTAGCTTCAATATTTATTATATCTCCCCCAAATTGAAGGTTGCCAAAAAATTCTCTTAATGTTCCTATAAATGCTAAACTAGTAAAGGACCTAATATTATGATGCACTAATTTAGTTACATAAGTCTCTGCTTCTATTATCATTGGTTGGTCTCCAGAACCTGGCATATCTCCAAACAGCATTTTTGGAGTTAAAGTGCATAAAATAAATTCAGAAAAACCAACTATTAAAACGATTATTAAAACAGTTGATATAATTTGTACTAATTCTAGTTTTGCCCATAATTCCCCTTTTTCTATTTTTAAAAATCTACATATTAAAAATATTGAAATTAAAATTCCCAATGAAATTAAAATTGTAATATAGCAAATTATTGCCCATGATGACATAAATGTTCCAAATCCTCCACCACAAACATTATCTGAAAATACATCAAATACTTCTGCATTTATACTGCTTAGCAACAAGATGCAAATAATACTTAATAATTTTTTTATCATCATATCAATTTCACCAATTCAGCTAAGTTCATATCTGAACCAAGGAATTTTCCTATTTCTTGTATAAATGTAAATGTTATAAATATATTCACTACCGTAAGAACAAAACTACTTATCATAACTAAAAATACTGCTTCTTGGAGAGAAGCATAAAATGCATCTAAATATAAAGTACTTAATGTTTCTGCTAGTAAAGGCGGTGAAAAGTTAGATAAAAAGCTCATTGAAAAAAGCCCATCAGTTAAAGTATTTCTCAGAGTTGAACGAAAAGGTTGAATAATAGTTTGCATTAATTCCCTCCCAGGCCTATCCATCATACCTGGTGGAAAAGTTAGTACCTGCTCTTGAGCAAAATTAATCATTTCAGAAGGACTGTTTAATCCTAAAAATGTGGATGTAATTACATTATTTACATTAAGCATAAAAGGATAAACAAAATATAATCCAAGAGCTAATGCTATTAATCCGCCACCAACAGATCTTGTTGAAGGAAAACTTCTAAGTATTAAACCTAAGGGTAAAAATATAGCAAACATTTTACTAGAAGCAAAACATAAAATAAACATTGTTCCAATCCAGCTTAAAATTGCTGGGCCAATGATTATCATAGCCCAATCAGTAATTTTTGAAACAATTCCAAACATTGAATTAAAATTATATGATATACCAATAATATTTAATGGAGTAATTGAAATTTCAAACGAAAAAAGTCCTTCTAAAAACATATTTATAAAAAACATATGCGAAGTTAAATGAGTTAATTCAGCTGCCATTGCTTCTGAATAATAATACCCAGTTTGTAATAAACTACATCCATCTGGGTGGTTGCATAAACTAGTATCACATGAACTTAATGTTGGGCAAGAGGGGTTATTTAATCTGCCGATTCTATCTATGGGTTCTATTAATGCTAGTAAAAGAAAAATTAGAATAACAGATGCTATTACCTGCCAAATCTCATTTTTTCCCCAAGCACTAATATCTGTTAAATCAAAAAATTTACCTATTAAAAAAATGATTATGGCGATACCCAACACAATAAAAATTCCTATAATAGATAAAGCAAACCAATTTAATGAAGAATTTTGAAGATATATTGTTTCACATGCGACACTTGGTTCAATTGAATTATTTGGGAATATCAAACCAAGCATAAGTATTATTATAATTAATATTTTTTTATCCATATTTTCACCTATAAGAAATGTGTTAATCCTGCAATTGATGCATCACCACCAAAAAATGGGGCCATTGTTTTAATTGATCCTAAAACTGCAAGTAAAGTTAAAAGAGGAATCATTATAGTTAACATTCCTATTTTTGATATAGTATGCAAGTATCCATTATTAGCAATAATTAAACTATCTCCTTTTATATGTGAAACTAATTGTGCATCTCCAATTGAATAGAAATTATTATAGTATTCTTTTATGCCCTTCCACATATTGTTTAAAGTTTCTATTGGATGGAACCAATCAATATTTATTGAATCAATATCAACAGTTGGTAAAAAAGCCGAGTCTCCTTTTTGCACTAAATTTGCATAAGGAATAACTTTTGGGCTGCCAGAAATAAGACTTTGGCTTTCAATACCAACAAAATTTCCAGATTCATACATTGCTCTATGTCCGATAATATAAATTAAAGGAGCAATATAATATAAGCTTAAAGCAGCAGCAATTAAAAATCCCCCAAATTTTCTTGTGAATATAAAACTTCTAAACACAATTCCACTGATTAAGAATATAGGGAATAAAGCTTGTGCAACAATATCAACTGCATTTCTTTGCATTATAATCATAATAATTGCTTTAGTCATTAAACTAAATCCATCACTTATTATACTCATTTCTGCTGAAAAACCAGCATATGGCATCATTGATAAAATACTTGCACTTACAATAAAAGGAGGTTTTGGCAGAATCATAATTCCTTGAACCATTACTTTAATACTTGATATAATTCCTAATTGATTGTATAAATATATTGTTTGTGTCATAGTTTCGGTAGTGAGCCATTCTAATCTATCAAAAAAGGATATAGCAACACAAGTGTGCGGTGCATAAGATACATTTGCATTTTTAAATCCATCTTTTGAATAAAGACAGTTGCCATTTTGATCTAAAGCAATTCCAAGATCTCTTGCAGGAATGCCTTGTGAAAGCAAAGGATAATTTGGATTACTAGTTTCTAAAGTTGCGTAAGGATCAAATAATTTTATTCCAGTTGGTAATATTTCATTATCAATAATGGGCATGGCAATAAAAATTATTAAAATAAAAATTATTAAATTAAAAATTATTTGCCCATATTCTGTTTTAGCCTTTGCCCTAAGTGAATTATCTTGTAATAAATAAGAAAATAAATGTATGATAATATATATACCCAGCATAATTAAAGATAGTATAAAAGTAAGCAAGAGCCCCTGCATTTGAAGATCAATTGGTATCATTTAATCAAACCTCTGTATTAAAAATTTCTGCGTACTTGTTATAAATGAGATTGTAATAGCCATACTTATAGTTGGTAAAAATACTCCCTGCATTATAACAGAAGGCAGCATAATTATTCCAAGATATAAATCATATAATCCCGGGCCTATAATAGTAAATATTTTTCCCCAAATTCCTTTAAATGAAGTATCATAAGTATCTGGTGTTTCATATAATGAACTTTCTAAAACACTCATTGATGAATATTGGATATTTGTATTAATTTGTTCCATTGTAGCTGCGTGAACTACATATGTTGCTGGGAAAACCACATAAAATCCAATTGCAACTGCAATTAAAAATGAACCTGAATTTCTTGTTGGGGGAAATATTCTTAAAAAAATTCCAACAGGCAAAACTAAAGTAATCATTGTTGCTTTGATTATTGCGAGTATAAATTGTTGAACTGCTAAGCTTGCATAAAATGGGCTTAATAAAGCAAACATTTTATCAACTGCTTTTCCTAATATACTTACATCAGATGGTGGAAAAGAAATAAATGCGTTGGCTGGGATATGTTCTGCTAGTGGTAAGTCTTTAATCCCAAGTTTAATATTTATTTTAGATGCAAATTCAAGTCCTAATCTTCCCCAAAAAGTGCTTTTCATAGAGCTGATAGTATTTTTAATTAAATCTTGTAAATATTCAAAAGAAATAGTAAATGGGTCATCACCAGCGATTTCTGTTATTATACTAAATAATCCTTGAATACCAAATATTAGAAGCAACAGTAATGCCATAGAAAATATTATTTGATATAATTCCATTTTTGCAAACATTTCAAAATCTTTAATATTAACTAATTTAGACAGCATATATGCTATTGCCGTAAGTGCTATCATTATCATTATTGGAATCACAGAAAGACTTATTGCTGTAATAAATGCTTGATCAAATATCATAATTATCCCATTTTTAATTTTTCAATACCAAATATTTTTGTTTCTCCACCCAATACTCCAGATATATTTGCAAATAAAGTTAAACAAATTATTATATCTAAAAATAAACAAAAAGATATAAATACAAATTTCATAACTGCAATTTCTGTTAAATCAATTGCATAGTGCATCGGCCTCTCAATTAATTGTTCTAAATCTATTTTAAATACTGCCTGCACTAAAGAGCCAATCCAACCAGTTATTATTTTTAAAGTTCCTTTGAATACGAGGTTAAGAGTATTATTTATTATTTCTTTAGCTTTTACTACCCATTCACTTATTTTTGTAAAAAAGTTTTTTATTTTATCTTTAGTCCAAGTGATTAAATTCCACCCTTCTTTTTCTTGTTCTACTTCTTCATTAAAATTTATCAATGTTTCATCGAAATCTGCTAAATCTGGTGAAGTACTTTCATTTATTTGTATTTGATTTTGAAGTTCTCCTGTTGTTTCTTGTTCTAAAATTAAAAGAGAAGTTGGAGTTTCTGTATCATATAATAAAGGCCCCATAAAAATATTTACATATAAATATTGATTAAATAATATTGTTAAAGGAAAAATGAAAAATAAACATATTGTTAAAGCAATTATAGTTGAACCAAGTTTTCTTGTTATTGGGAATGCCCTTAGTATTATTCCTAAAGGAAAAAATATAGTAAAAGAAGTTGTTTGAATAAAAAATAGAAGATTATCCATTATTGAAATTGCAAAATTTGAAAGTATCATTGTTTTTGTTGTTTCTCCTATAAAATTTCCAATTAAACTAAGGCCTTGAATTGGTGAAAAAGAACTGCTTAATGTTACAAAAGCACCGCCCAAAGGTATTGGAACACCTAAAGTTATTCCATAACCTCCATAACCAGATAATATTGAATTCCAAAATACTCCTTTATATGCTATTTCTCTAATGCTTAAATCTAAGATTCTTAAAAATGTTTTTGCTTGGGTAAAATATATTGGATTATTAATATCTGTGCTTGGTGGAGCATTTAATATAGATAATGTAATTTGAAGTACAACATGATGAAGTAAAAACATACCTAAAAAGATTATTAATGCTGAAAAGACTAGTTCTTTAAATTCTTTTTGTGCCCAGCCTTTTAATTGGGGAAATCCACCAGCAGTTGAAATCAGGTATGCAATTAGTGCACCACCTAAACTAATCATTAAACCTATAAATGCAATTAAGTAAGCTTGTAAACTGAATACGGGCATATATTTTTTTGGGTGTGATAAATATATAAATCTTTATAATCTCTCGTAAAAAGTAATAAATCGCTCAGACCGCTCGTCAATCCTCATTGGCTTGCGCCTTAGTGATCACCTTCGTCCTCATTGCGATATAAATATTATCGGGTTTTTCCTTTATAATAGTTTCTTACAAAAGAGATATATGGAAAATAAAGATTTAATAAAAGAATTTGAGTTTTGTTTAGATTTATGGGAAAAACAAGGCCATTGCTCTTTTGGAGGATATAATAAGTGTGAAAATTGTGCTGTTCCTTATTTATTATATAAATTTATTACTGGAGAGGTAATACATGGAGATAATATTAAACGTTTAACTTTAGAAGATTGGAAAGAGAAATTAAAAGAAATTAAAAAATAGATTAAATCATTGCTTTTTGTTTTAATTGTTTAGGCATTTTTTCAATTGCATATCTTAAAGCAGTTCTTGGCATTATTTGTTTGTTTTTTATTATATATTTAAAAACTTGTTTTTGATCTTGATCTGCGCCAACTTTTAATGCCCAGCCATATGCTTTTTGTATTAAATCTTCTTTGTCTTTTATTAAGATATCTGAAATTTCAATAATATTTTTTAAAAAAGTTTTATTTTTTCTAACTGGATAAATTAAAGAAACTGTTGAAGCTCTTCTCATCCACATATTTTTGTTTTTTGCCCATTTTTTAAGTTTATTAGTATATTCTGGATTTTCATAAATAAAATAACCCATTGTATGAGTGCAAAAATCATCGCATTTTGCCCAATTATTAATATATTTATTTATCCATTTTTCAAATATTTTAAAATCCTGTTTTGTGTATTGTTTTTTTAAGTTAAAAACCCATGAAAAAGCAATTGATGCTTCTTCCATAAAATCTGATTTTAATAATTCTTCACATAATTTAAAAATATCTTTTTTACTTGTGTTGTCTGCTTCTAATTGTTTATAATATTTTTTTGCTATTTGTTTAACTATTATTGAGCGCACACCATAAAGCTTTATTTCTTTTTTAAAAAAATTTTGCGCTGTTTTTTTATATTTTTTATCAATATTTTTGTTTAATTCTTTTCTAAGGTTTTTTAACATTTTTCCACCAGGTATGTATATTTGATGTATATTTAAATACATAACCTTTATATACTTTAGTGATTATTAAATATACATAAATAAAGGGTGATAAAATGGTAAATGTAAATTTGGGGGCGCCATATGAAGCTATAATTCAAAAAATAATTGAAAAAGAATATGCTGGAAATCAAACAGAAGTTATAAGACAAGCACTTATTGAGTATGAGAAAAAAATTCAGGAAAATGAAGTAGAAGTAATAAATAGATTTATTGAAGATAGAAGAAAAAAAATAGAATCTGGGGAATTAAAATTAATTTCAGCTGAAGAAATTAAAAAGAAATATAAATTGTGATAACTATGGAATTATTTTTTTCTTCAGAAGCTGAAAAAGATCTTGCGAAATTAGATAAATATGAGCAAAAAATATTTATGAAACATGCTGAAAAGATTTTAAATTATGAAAATAGAAAACACTTAAAACATGGAGTTCCTTTTTTTGTTGAAAAAGTTTCAAAACAAGCTAGAATAATTTATGATATAAAAGAAGAAAAATTAATTATATTGAAAATTTGTGCAACACATAAAGAATATGAAAAAATATATAATACATTTAGATGATTTATTCTATTTTAAATTCTTTTTTAGGATCTGTTCCATCTTTTTCTTTTATGTATTCAACTCCAATTAAATCTCCTTTTTCATCAAAATGAAAGGTGTCTATAGATGTTGGTGTCTCTGGTGCTATTAAATGAATTTTATTTTCTTCAAAAATCTTTTTAGCTATTGATGTTGTTTTTTCTTCTGATGCAGTTGAACAGGAATTTAATATTATAATTCCTTCTTTTTTTACTAATTTTCCAATTAACTTTATTTCAAAATCATCTTCTAAATCTATTTGTTCTTTTTCACTTTCACCTTTTCCTAATTGAATACTTTCAATTGTTCCATGTCCGCTTAATACTAATACATCAAAATTTTTACCATTTTTTCTTTCCATAAGCAAACTCCAATCCTTAAATTCTCTTTCATTACCTACTTCAATTATTGAGATGTGGTAATTATTTTTTATGATCTCATCGATAAATTTATTATCATAATAAAAAGCATGATTATCATCTTCTTTTGGAAAAATCCATAATGCTGTTTTTTGGTTTTTTGAAGGTTTTTTTCTAAAATTGCTATATAAATATTCTAAAGTATTAATAGAATATCTTCCAAAAAAAGAAATATTATTTTCTACTGAAAGAGTAGAAACTATTCCATCTCCATTTGGTCTTTTACTTAATTCAATTAATCTATATATATCACTAATATGTTCAAATTTTACATTGCTTAATGTCCTAAATGGAAAAAGGTTGTTTAATATATATTTTTTAAATATTTCTGAACTTTT
Organism: Candidatus Micrarchaeia archaeon; assembly: GCA_041653315.1. Taxonomy (NCBI): domain Archaea; kingdom Nanobdellati; phylum Microcaldota; class Candidatus Micrarchaeia; species Candidatus Micrarchaeia archaeon. The sequence continues at coordinate 39,591 of JBAZFO010000009.1, forward strand.
AAAGATTTCTACATTCAAAGTATTTAAATCTTCAAATAATCTTTCCCATATCTCATTCATTCCTTTAGTATTGATTATTGTTTCAAAAAATTCAGTTATTAAATTTATTAATCTTTCATCTTTATTTTTAGGATAAAAATCTCTTCCACTTAA
>JBAZFO010000010.1 GCA_041653315.1 Candidatus Micrarchaeia archaeon
GAATGACAAATGCAACTTTTATAAGAGCAGTATTTTAATTGAGCTTTTACTGGTTTTAGTTTCATGTTGTTTATTCCATTTTTTATTGCATTTATTATTTTAGAAAGTTCATCTGATGCAACTGGATTAAAATCATGGGTTGCCGTGCCATGAAAAACAAAACAAATTTTATCTTTAAATTGTTCTGCAATTAAATATGAAAATTCACTTCCTCCCAAATTCCCAAAAGGGCCAAAATGTATATACGGGACTATAAATAGAATATCTTGTTTTTTTCCTTTGAATCTTGCTACTCCAACTTGTGTTTCTATTGTTTGACCTATGCTTTCAAAAGTTTCTTCTAATCCTTTTGATTGGTGCATCCACTGGGATAAAAATAAGTTAAATGCTTCAGTACTTTTTATACCAAATACTCGTTTCATAGGTGCATTTACTAATAGTAAGAATACATAAATTCCAATAAAGAAAATTGCAGATGCAAAATATATTTTAATTAAAAAATCTAAGGGGTTATTGCCAGTATAAATATATTCCCCAACAAGTAAAAAAAGACTATTCAAAAATAGTTGTATTAATGCAAAAACTATGGCCAATTTATTTAAACCAAACACAGTATTAAATATTAAGTACCAAAAAGCAAAAACAATTCCAAAACCGATTAAAATAATAATTATATTTATTGGTTCTGAAAATAATAAAGAAGTTGCATAGGATATAGAGTATATAATCATAGTAATAAAACACAAAAATAATATTCTTTTAAGTAATATTTTTCTTTTAATGGCAAATATTAATAAAGCAGAAATTATTGTTGGAACAGTTAATGAAAATAATCCATTCCCCATTGATGCTAAAACAGTATGCCAAGTGTGAATATTTTTTGATATTATCCCAAATATAACTCCAAAAAGAATGCTTAATAAAATAATAAAGAATATTGTAGTTGTACTATCTGGTAATGTGATTAAATATTTTGTTAAATTAATAGCTTTTTGTGAATTATCTTTTTTTTCTTTCATTTGAGCACCTTATTAAAATAATTTTTAGGATAGAGAATATAAAGGTTTGCTATATCAATAAATATATGGAAAAAATATGTCCAAAATGTGGGGCTTCAAGTAATAATAAAGAATTTATTGATTCATTTTGCGTGGATTGTATTAAAATTAAACTTGAACCACCAAAAGAGATTGAGGTTTATTTATGTAAAGAATGTAATAAATTTAGAATAAATAATATTTGGGTTCCTTTTTCTTTAGATTTGTTGGAAAAAGAAATAAAGAAACAAACTAAAGGAGATTTTGATAATATGGTATTATTTTTTGATGAAGAGAAAAAAATCGGAGAATTAAAATATACGGTTTTGGTTGGGGATAATGTTGTTGAAATAAAAAAGAGTATAGAAATTGATATACATAATGATTTATGTAGAGATTGTTCTAGATTACGTGGTGGGTATTATGAAGCAATAATTCAAATTCGAGGAGAAGACGCTAATAAAATAGAAAAACTTTCAGAAAAAATAAAAAAATTAATTATAAGGGAAGGAATTTTTGTTTCGAAAACTGTTAATTTAAAAGAAGGGATAGATGTTTTTGTTTCAAATAAACTTAAATCAATTGAAATACTAACTGAATTGAAATTAAAGTTTAAAAGAACTAGAACGTTATATGGGGTTAAAAAATCTGGTCTTAAAAAGGGAATGCGAAGTTATAGAGATACTTTTTTAGTACGTGTTTAATTTTTTTGGGTGTTTATAAACGCTGTATATAAATAAGAATAATATTAATAGAATGATACCTAATGCACCTAAAAGAATTGTTTCATTCAGTACTATTTGGGTGTTTTTGTTTTCTTCTTTATCTTCCTCCCTTATTTCTATTTTTTCAATACTTATATTAGAAATAAAAGAACTTTTTGTGTTTTCATCTACAATAATTATTTCGTATTCTCCAGTTTCATTTATTTCTAATTGTTTTGTGAATTTTCCATAGGCATTAAGTTTTTCTACTTTAATAATATTCTGATTATGTTTATAATATATGCTAAGTTCTGTTCTTATAGTTTTATTTTGATTATCTAAAAGTTCTATATCATACTTTATTATATTAGATTCATTTAATTGTTGGCTATTAATATTTATTAAAATTGCATTTAGAGGAAAAAAGAATAATCCTAATAAGAATACTAGTAATATATATTTCATAGATTATTTTAATTTAGAAAGGCTTAAATAGGTTAACTTAAAAATAAAATACCTATTAATGGTGGGGGGATATAATGAAAAAAGAACTTTTATTGACTGTTAAATCAAGAGTTGGGTTAATTGCTGATTTATCATTTATTTTAGGTTCTGCACACATTAATATCGAAGATATTCATGTAGTTACTATTGGAGATAAAGCAATTATAAATTTGAAAGTATCTGATGATAAAAAAGCTCTTGAAATTTTAGAGAAAAATGGGTATGCACCAGTAGTTTATGAAGGACTAGTAGTTACTATAAATAATGCCCCTGGAGAATTAGCAAAAGTTTCAAAAATTTTAGCAGATAATAAAATTCAAATTACGAGAATGGATATTATTCAACAAAACCAAGAGAAAGCAGTAGTTTCATTTGATTTAGATAAAATGAAAAAAGCAAAGAAAGTTCTTGAGGAATTTATAGTTTAATTTCTATTTCCTTTGTTTTTTTATCTATTTTTGCGTTTATTTTTTTTAATTCTTCTTCAATCTCATCCCATTTCTTTTCTTCTATTTTTGAACGAACCCAATTAACTACTTTTTCTAATTGTGAATATTTTTCATAGATTAAATCCCCATTTTTTTTATATATTTCTTCTTGTTTTTTTAATTCAGCTTGATGTTCTTCTTGTTTTTTTAATCTATTTTTTAATTTTTTAATTTCGTTTGATTCTTCTTCAATTTCTTCCTTTAAAGAACAGTAGTATTTATCCAATATCTCATTTAATGTATCAAATTTTTTACTTGAATTATACAATGAAAAATCTATTATCTCTTCATTTTCAATAATTGCGTGTGGAGAAGCATTGTTAACCAATTCTTCTATTGATTTTATAATTTTCTTTTTTTCTTCTGAGGTTAATAAATTTCCTTGTTTTTTTTCATTTATTTTAACTTCTTTTAATATTTGTTTAATATATATAGTGCCTAAAGGTAGTTTTGATAAACAGACAATAATATATTTTTCATTTAATAATTTTTCTAATTCACTTAATTTAGGAGTTAAAGGAAAACTTTCTGTTTTGGGAAATAAATATTTTTCATTTCTTCTTATTATTCTATCTTTCCAGTCTTCTCTATGATATGGGGAGATTATTTTATTTTCTTCATCAAGAATAATTAAATTCCCTTTTGAAAACATTTCTAAAATTATTTTATATTTGTTTTCCTTTGTTTCTAATTCAATAATAAAAACACGATCCGTATTATATTGATAAATTTTAGTTATTGTTGCGTTATTAAATTTTTTTCTTAAAAACATAGTAAAATTTGAAGGTTTTTCCGGTGCTTGATCTATAAATTTCGTTAAATGCATTCGTTTTCCCAATTCAATTATTAAATCTTCTCCTTTAATTTTAAATCTAAATATATTTTCATCGAGTTCATAAATTTTATTTACTTTTTTTCCAATAAGTGCTTGAAGTTCTTTAATTATAAACGTATATTCAAAACTTGTCATTTCTCTTTTGTTTTCCATATATAATAAATAATTAATAAACAATATAAACATTTGTTGATAAAATATATTTATGAGTACTAATTTAGAGGAATTTCTTAAAATTAAATTTAATGAAGATAAATTAAATGAAGAAATTGAAAATATTATTAAAGAATATAATGGATTAATTAATAGAGATACTGCTTATAAGATACTTGCTAAAAAAAATGGATATGAATCTAAAGAAAAAATAACTATCTCAAATATAAAAAAAGGAATGAGAAGTATTAATTTAGATGCGGAAGTTATAAGTTTTTTTCCAATATATGAAAGTAAAGGTGAGGTTCCTTTTAAATGTCAAAGAATAATGATTAAAGATGGGACAGGTACAATCCCAGTCGTTTTTTGGAATAATGATATCAATTTTTTAGAAAAAGAAATTGGGTTAGGAGATAAAATAGAAATTATTGATATTTATGAGAATAATGGAGAATTAAATTATACATATCGAACAAAAGTTAATATAAAAAATAAAATCGAACCTATAAAATTTACTGAATTAAAAGATGGATTATGTACTGTTAAGGGAAGAATTGTTGAAATATTTCCAGATTATTATTATAAAAAAAATAACGAAGAAAAAGTAATGTCTTCTTTTAATTTAATGGATGGAAAAGATAAAATTAGAGTTATTGTTTGGGATAATATTGAAGGATATAAAGGAAAATTAACTGAAGGAGATATAATAAAAATAGAGTCTGGATTATTTAAAAGTGGAGAAATACATATTAATAATTTTACTAGGGTGGTTACATTAGAAAAAGCTATTGATTCTGATGTGGTTGTTGGTAAAATTCAAGATGTTAAGTTGCAGAATGAAGAGTTAGTTATTTTTATAGAAGATAAATTACTTTTTTTAAAAGATAAAGAGATATTTAATTTTTTAAAAATCTCTGATTTATCTGAGGACATTAGAATAAATACAATATATGAATTAAAAAAAGATGAATTGATAAATAAAGAGTTTTCTTTTAGTATTATTGAGGAAAACAATAAAATTTATGGTAAATTGATAGATTAATTTTTTTAGTAAGCTTTTTAAAGAGATATAATAATAAAATATTTACTTTTAAGACTTTATTTATATTTTATTTAAAGCTCTGGTGGTGTAGTGGTTAGCATTCAGGACTGTCACTCCTGCGACTCGGGTTCAAAAACCTTCTTTCTTTGGAAAAAGAAAGAAGCTTTACCAAGAAAGAAACTTGGTGTATGGAAATCCCGGCCGGGGCGTTTATTTTTTAAGTTTTCTTTTTTTAAGTGGTTTTTTGTTTATGACATCTTTTGTTTTAATTTTGTTTTTTGAAGAGAATTTGATGTTGCTGTTTGTTCGTGATAAATTATTTTTTTGTTCTTTTATCCTTTCAATAGTTTTTTTATTTTTTTCAGCTATTTTTTTTCTATTTTCGGCTATTATTTTTGTTTTTGTTTTTATTTCACCAATTTTATTTTCTTTATTAATTATTTTTGTTATTTGAGTTTTTTTAGGTTCTTCTAATACTGTCTGTTCTACTGGGGTTTCAATATTTTTTGGGAGTAAGGATTCTTTTTCAATTGTTTTTTCACTAAAAAATTTTTCATTTTTCATCCATTCTGGTCTTCCTTCTGTTTCTTCTGTTTTTTCTCCAAATGCTTGAATAAAATCCTCTGGTTTTGGATCTCTTTCATGTTTTGGGGCAAAATAAAGAACCATACCAAAAATAAGCAGTGCAATAAATATTACTCCAATAACAAAAGGAATAAGGTCTCCTGCATTTAATTCATCATTTGAAATATATGCTGTTGTCAATTCTTTATTAGATAATTCTTCAACTTCAACTGAATAACTTTCAACTGTTTCAATTTTTGAAATTTTAAAAGAATAAGTTCCTTTTTCTTGCGGAGTTATTTTTGCTACTCCCCTTGAATCTGTTAAAATTATTTCTTCTTTTTGAGAAGGAGAAATTGATAAAATTTCAAGTTCTGGGACTGCTTCATTATCTTCTGTTATTGCAGTTAAAAGCATTTCATCTCCTATTCTTCCAATTGTTGGAGGAATTAAAATAATATTTTTATTTTCAATTTCAAGATATGGAGAACTGATATTTTCAAAATTTTTGAGTTCTCCTTTAATAATGATTGACATTTTAATTTCTTCATTTGTTCCTACATTTTCAAATTTCCATTTTATTCTTTCTTCTTTTACTTCTCCTTCTGGATAAAGAGTGTATTTCATATCTTTTGGAATATAATTTATATTTTCTTTTATTTCAATACTTTTCTTTGGAATCGCATTGTTTTTGATATTTATAGTTATGTTTGTATTAAATCCTTCAGTTTGTACCTCTCTGATTATGTCTAATTTTGGTTCAGAAGTTATTTCTATGGTTCTTTCAATTTTCAAATCATTATTTTCATAAACATATGTTTCTGCAAATGTATTTAATATAAAAATAAACATTAATAAAAAAATTATTTTTTTCATTCATTCATCACCTCAACCTACACACATATGTTATTATTTATACCACAATTCATTTTAAAGCTTTCGTTGTTTATGGTTTTGTATGAATAAAGCATCTTGGAAAGATATTTAAATATACTCTTATAAATTAATCTCTATGAAAGCATTCGCTTTTACCTTTGATTCATTCATTGCATTTATACTTGCAATTACCTTACTTTATGGTTTATTTATGGTAATTTCATTACCAAATGGATATTTTTCAGAATTTGAACAGACATATATTTTAGCAAAGGATACAGCAACTATGTTAAGATATGCAGATGATGTTTCTGGAGATGCATATATAGATTTAATAGCAGAAAGTTTTGTTGGTGCAGGGAGTCCAGATGCTTCAAGGGTGTGTATGGATATCAGAAATAATATACCAAATCAGTACGGATTTGTTTTAGAGTATTTTGATGATACTTCAAATACTTGGCAAAATATGAATTGTGATGAAAAAACAGGAAATAATTATTATTGTAGTGATTATAAAAAAGCAAAAGCAGCAGCCCCAATAATTTTAACTGCATATTCAGTATTACCAAATTCTACAATAAAACAATATGGATATATTCAATGTGATGGAAATTATACTTTATGTGGGAATCCTGGGTCAACATTTATTGAAGGAGATGTAGAAGTAAAATTATTGAGATTAATAGTTTGTGTTTAGGTGTTTAAATGAAAGATAAAAAAGGATTTATATTTACAATATCAATTGTTCTTTTATTAGTAGTAGTAGTTTTATCAGTTTTTTATTATAATAAAACAATAACTGAAAGAGAACATAGAACTACTGAAAAATTTAAATTTATTGCAGTTAGTCAAGTATTAGATATGATGAGTGAAGAAGAAATTTCTGATTATGCAGAAATGTCTTCTTTTTATGCTTTATATTCTTTAAATGAATTTATAATTGAGAAAAATGAACCATTAAAACAAGGAAGTGGACCTTCAAATAATAAATATACAGAATTTGTTAATAAATCCATATATTCTTTAATGATTGATGGAAATGTTCCAAATGGTTATTTCCAAAATTCAGCAGCTAATTTTGCATATAATTCAGATGAAAAAAGTAAATATGTATTTAAAGAGTGGTCTAATAAAATTGATAAAATTTGTGCACAATTAGGATATACATGTAATATTTCTGATGTAAGGAATTTTTCTTATACCCAAAATGACTCATGGGGCGTAAATATTTATTTTGAAGCAACAACAAATGTTGAAAGTAATGATGGGCGATTTAAAAGAGAGCAAAATATTACAGTTAATAAGACTTATTCAATAGAAGGGTTTAATGATCCTTTAGTTTCAATTTTAATGAAGACTGAAGGGAGCATAGATGAAGCAAGAAGACAAGTATTCAGGTATGATGGAATACAAAACCCAAAACCAGATGATGTTGATTTATTATTATTAAGTGAAGCAGATAAAGGAAAAGGATTTTTTTATGGTCCAGTTGTAAGTCTTTCTGATATTAAAATAACAACTGGCGGGATTACTACTTATTATTCTGATGCGAAATCAAGTAAATATATTTTAAGTTCAAGAGCAACAGAGTGGAATTCTTTAACAACACCAGAGAAGGATACTTTAATAGAAACATATGGTGGATTTATAGTAACTAATGTTATTGATGAATGTTTTGAATATAATCGAACAGGTTCAACTAGTTCTCCACAAACTGTTACTGTTACTGTTTGCAGAGGAAAACCTGGACAAAGAAATGTTGACATTACAGTAACTTGTCAAGGAGTTTGTAATTATGAAGATTGCACTGCCACAAATTGTCCTTTTGATTGTTATGAAGGAATAACAGATTGTAATTGGAGATATGATACAGTTAGTTATGGTGGAACATTATCCCCTTCAATTGATTGTGATGGTGTTTCAGGTTTACCTTTTGATTTTGTAGGTGGTGATCCTTTAGAAGAATTTAAAACACATTCAGATTATGCTGGGATAAGAGCTAATTTATGTAATCATGCAGGCATAGAAAGTTCTATTTCTGGTTTAGGTACCGGTTCAATTACAAATGAGGTTGAAAAACCATATTTATTTTATTTTAGTGGAAATTCAAATTTTAATAGTGTTCCAAAACCCATAAATTATCCAGTGTCTGATGATTTTTATGGTTCTTTAGGTGGAAGAAGGTTTGTTTTAATTAATAATGAAAATGACCACGATGTTTTAGCAAATGAAGCATACGGTGGATATCATGAGTTATGGAATATTAATGATTTTAGAGAATTAGTGATGTGTGGTTCTTATGTTGAAGTTCCAGAAGGACCATCATTTTTTCAAAGAATGATTTATCAAGGTGAAAGATTATATAGTGATGATTTTGGTTTAGAAACTTTTATAGTGGGGCCATTTATTGATGTGGATAATGATGATTTATGTCAATTAGATAGAGATTTTATTAATGGAGAAACTTTTGATAATTTAATAAAAGGAATGCCAGGATGCAATTCTTTTGAATTAACTTCTACATTTGGAGATTTAGATGATCCAGTATCACAAATAGGTACAGGTCATTTTGGATTAACCAAGGAAGTAATTAATAGATATAATTTAGAAGATATTTTATGTGGTGGAGATAGAGATAGTGCAAGATGTGATTAATATGAAAAAAGGACAAGTATCAATTGAAGTAATTACTCTTTTAGGATTTATATTATTATTTTCTATACCTTTATTAGTCTTATTAACTTCCTTAGATACTGATAATAGTGCAATAATGCAGGCAAAAACCTCAACACAAATGTTAGCTGATACTGCTAATTCTGTGTATATGCAAGGTCCAGAAGCTTATAAAATTATTTCAATTGGTATGCCACCAAAATTAAAAAACATAACATTTGAAAGCAATCCAGGAGGTTTAAGCGAAATAATATTTACTTTAGAAACTGATACTGGAAAATTAGATATTGTATCTACTTCATTTGCCAATTTAGATACAACTTCAAATATAACTGGAATTGCAGGATTTAATTCTGGTTTACAAAAGGTGAAAGTTGAATATGATGGAAATTTTGTTAAATTTACAGCAGTCCAATAAAAAAGGACAAGCAGCATTGGAATTTTACATGTATGCCGCAGCATTAGTATTATTTATAGGAATAATTTCATTAATTTTTTTAAATATGGGATTTGATGAGAGTGAACAAAGAGAGATAGAATTAGTATATGAGATTGGGGGGAGTTATGCAGATATGATTAATTTTGCTTTAGTTGCTGGCGATGGATTTCAAGGAAAATTTTATGTTCCTAAAGAAATAAATAATATGCCATATAAAGCAAGTTTTGGAAATGAATTAACTTCACAAGTTAGCGGTTTTGTTACTATTGAGTATCAAGGAAGTAAAGGAATTAGAACTTATTCATATCCATTAAATACAAAAAATATATCTGGGGATTTAGTAATCAATCCATTAAGTATTGTTGATCATATTTTGTTAAATAATACGAATGGAACGATATATATACAGGTGAATTAAATGAATAAAAATACAAGAAAAGGACAATATTTTTCATTTGATATAATTATTGCAGTTATACTTTTTATAATTACTATTAGTCTAATTTTTTCTTATTGGTTTTCTATAAGAGAGATAATAAAAACAAATGATTCTGAAACATATAGAACTGCAATAAGAATAAGTGATGTTTTAGTTTCAAAAGGAAATCCAGAATGGGATGGTTTAGAAAGCTGGGTTAATAGATTAAATATAAATCCAGATGATATAATGGTTGCTGGTTTTGCTTATGATTCAAATTCTCCTGTTTTAAAAGAGGAAATTATTTGGGGTTTAGAAGATTTTGTTGGTAATGCAGAAGATGGAAGTTTGCATGTTAATTCATATAATACTTTAAAAAGTGTATTAAGAACTGGTTATAATGTTAATATAAAAGTTTTTCTTGAAGGAGATTATGCAGGGGGGGTTGGGACCCCAACTTATGATATTGGTTTAAATAATTATACAAATACAAATGAAACAGTTGCTTCTTATACAAGGGTTATTGTATTAAATAATACCTACGGAAATTTAGTTAGAGGAAATTTACAAGTTAATCTTTGGTAAATAAAAAGTTAAATATAATTTAATCTTTCTAATTCTTTTAAACATAACTCACAAGAAGTTTTTTCCTTTGTATGATGATAGTCTGAAGGGAAATATTTAACTATTTGAACATAAAGATTTCTTTTTCCGTTTTTAATTAAAGAAGTACTTGTTAGTGTTTTATTTTCTTTAAAGAAGTTTGCAGCAATTTCTAAAATTAAAGTTCTGTTATATTTACTTTTTCTTGTTTTTTTCTTTTTGATTTGTAAAGGAATTAAATCTTCAAAAGATTTTGGAATATAAGTAGGTTTTTTTCTAGCAAGAATATTTTTAACAGCCATTCTAATTATTGTTTGATGGGTGGAGAATTCTTTAATTCCTCCCCAAAATAAGACACTTTCTAAGAAAATTTTATCTTTTTTTATCTCTCTAACTTTGTTTTTTCCAATATTGATAATTTTTTGCCTTGTTTTTCTATATGAAAGTGTCATTTAATTACCTTAAGCATCCATAAATTCTTTTGCTATTGGGGGTTCAGGTTTTTCACCTTTCCTTTTTCTTATTGAAGTTACTATTTGATCTTGTAAGTTTTTAGGAACTTGTTCATATCCTGCATATTCTTGATACCAAATTGCTTTTCCTTGTGTAGTTCCTCTAATATTATTTGAGAAACCAAATAATTCTGCTACTGGTACTTTCATTGTGACTGCAGATATTTCTCCTTCTTGTTCCATATTAATTAATTGTCCTCTTTTACCTTGCATTAAGGTAATAACTGCATTTGAATATTCGTGTGGTACTTGTACGAGAATATTTTGTTTTGGTTCTTGTAATATCATATTCGCAGATAGCATACAAGCATATATTGGTCTTCTTACAGTTGGAAGAATCTGTGCAGGTCCTCTGTGTACTGGGTCTTCATGTATTGAACCATCTAATAATCTTACTTTAACTCCAACAACTTTTTCATGAGATAATGGACCTTTACTCATTGCTTCTTCAAATCCTTGAATAATTAATTCCATAATTTCATTTAAATACTGGACACTAACTGAGTCATCAATTAAAATATTATTACCATATACATCGATTACTCTTTTTGCTTCATCTCTTCCCATCCCTGCTTCAATCATTTTATCTATAGATATTTTTCCTTTTGGTTTTCCTTGATTTATTGCTTGATTTTCAATTGCTTCAATTATATTTTTTTCTAGTGGTTCTACACTGAATTGTAATTTAGTATGTTTATTTGGAGACTTTCCTTCAAGTGGCCCAAATCCGGCAGTTATAGATTCTCTATAAACTACAATTGGGGGAGAAGTTATTATTGGTAATTTCTTTTCATTTCTGATTTTATATTCGATAATTTCTAAATGTAATTCTCCCATACCTGAAATTAAATGTTCTCCTGTTTCCTGATTAATTGTTACTTTTAAAGTTGGATCTTCTTTAGATAAAGACCTTAATACTTGGATTAATCTTGCTAAATCCTTGCTGTCTTTTGCTTCAATTGATTTAGTAATAACTGGTTCTGAATAATGTTTAATTTGTTCAAAAGGTTCTATTTCTCCTTCTGATACTGTTTCTCCAACATAAATATCTTTTAATCCAACAATACCAACAATATTACCTGCAATAATTTCTTCGCATACGACTCTATCTTTAGCCATGTAAATACCTATTTGTTGGATTTTTTCACTTTTTAATTTAGAAGCTAAAAATAATTCTTTACTTTTTGATACTTTTCCTGAAAATAATCTTACTAATGCAACTTCACCAGCATGTGGGTCATTAACTACTCCAACAACTACACCAACTGCTTTTCCTTCTGAATTGCAAGTAACCATATTTTTTCCTAATTCTGATTCTAAATCTCCTTTCCATATTTGTGGGATTCTGTATTTTTGAGCAGTTAATGGATTAGGTAAGTGTTCGATTACCATTCCAAGTAAAACTTCATCTATAGGTGATTTTTTTACTAATTCTGCGTCATTTCCTCCTGCGCACAAATCAATTATTTCTTTAAATCCAATGTTTGACTTTTTCATAGAATTAATTGAAACAGCCCATTTTAAGAATGCAGATCCAAAACAAATATTGCCTTTTTCAACTCCAATGTGCCATGATTGTTTATATTCTGGAGGACCAAATTTATCAATTAAAATATTAACCCCAGTTATAATTTTTATTAATTTTTCCTGCATTGCTTCAGGAGTTAATTTTAATTCTTTAATTAATCTATCAACTTTGTTTACAAAAACAGTGGGTTTTGCTCTTTCTTTCATTGCTTGTCTTAAAACTGTTTCAGTTTGGGGCATAATTCCTTCAACTGCGTCAATAACCAATACAATTCCATCAATTGCTCTCAAAGCTCTTGTTACATGGCCACCAAAATCAACGTGTCCAGGCGTATCAATTAAATTAACTAAGTAATTATCATTTTCATAAGAGAAAGCTAGAGATATATTTGCAGAATTAATTGTAATTCCTCTTGCTTGTTCTTGTTCATCAAAATCCATAACTCTTTGTTCTCCAGCAGTTTCTTTATTTATCAATCCAGCTCTTGATACCAAGGAATCAGTCATTGTTGTCTTTCCATGATCTACATGTGCAACAATTGCTATATTTCTAACGTGATTTACATCTTTCATAATTTTTTGAACTTCTTCTACAATAAATTCTTTTCTAGCCATATAATTCAACTCCTTTTTTTTAAACTAAGTGTAAACTCATTTAAAATAAGTGGATATTTTATTATTACAAGATATTTAAAAGGTTTTCCTTCTGCGTTTTTAAAAACGAGAGTTTTTTAAAGGTAGAACAATATATCTAAAATGAAGATAAATGAGCCCAATACATAAAAATGAAACAAAAACGGCAGTTTTTGATGCAGTATATTCTATAGATTTTGATACTGCTAATTCTATTAATCTTAAAGTAGAACCAATGTTTGATAAATTTAAACAAGTAGATAGATTGATTTTTAGTAAATATGATTTTTATAGAAAAAAATTTGAAATTAATAGTAAAAAATTTGATTTATGTAAAGATAAAATGATGAAAGATGCAAGAGAGTATCAAGCAAAAGCAGAAGAAGCTTTTAGTAAAATGAAATATTATAATTATATCTTAAAGGAATTTAGAAATAATATATCTGAGATTAAAAATTCAAATTTAGACCAAGATGAAAAGGCACTTGCTTTTTCTAGTTTTTATCTTTCTTGTTCACAAATAGAACAGCAAATAAATAATCTTGAATGGAAAGAGGATTTAATAACTAATCAAACTAAATATCTTATAATCAGTTCCTCAAATAAAATACAAGATTTAAAAAATATTAAATTAAATTTAGAAACTGCTTTAGAATCAACTAGATTATTTATAAAATTTATTGAAAGTGAGTTTGAAAAAGTTGAAAATTATAATAAAGTTTTAGAAAATTATAAAAAATTAGAAGAAAGTATAAAAATTGAATTAGAAAAGTTTGAGAAAGGGAAGAGTATAAATATAACCGAAATTTTAAAATTAGAAAAAGAAGCTTCAAAAACATTACAAAAATATGTTTTTGCAATTAAGAAAAAAGAAGAGCATAAAGAATATTATGCAAAAAATAATTTTTTAAAAGATACTCTTTATTTTTTTAAAGAAGAATATCCTTGGACTTTGGATCTTGCTATGGTTGCTGGTTCATTAGTTGCAACATGGTTTACAAAAGGTGCAACTTCTAAAGCAGTAGTTGTGTCTTTGGGTATGTTAAAAGCAGCGACAACAGGATATTTTATTGGAACTGGATTAACAGATTTAGCTTATGAACACTATACGGATACTGCAACACCCTATTCAATTGTTAAAAATGCGTCTAAAGTTTTGATTCCTTCATCTTCATTTGTTAAATCCCCAGCTTTTTTAAGTTCCTCAAGTAGTGTTTGGTTTAAATCAGTAGGTTTTGCTTCAGAATCTAAAGCAGCAGAAATTTTAACTGATGTTTCAATGTTGGGTTCTGCAGGTATGCAGGCAGGAGTTTTTATTGACACTGGAAAAATTATTATAGACGCTAGTAAATTAGGGTGGACTACAGAAGATGTTCAAAAGCTTATATCAGATGGTATTCTTGTTTTATTATCTATACAGCCAAATATAGAAAAAGCAGTTAAAAATAAAAAAACCATAAAAACAAATGAAGAGTTATACAAATATATTTCTTCTCAAAATTTAGAACAAGTAAGACTAGATTTTAAAGGTGGAAAAACATCTATTTTATTTTTAAATGAAGTTGGGGTGCCTCTTTCAGATATATATATTGAAAGTATTTCAGATATGCAATTAAAATTAATTCAAAGCACGAGTGGATTGGGTGAGTTTTCTGTTTTAGTTGATAAAAATGATTTTTTATACTCTTTAACTGATCTTAGTAAGTATAATATGTTGCAAAAAGGAGAAATGCAGGATTTATTAATTAATTATTCAAGAAATTATACTGATTATTCTTTTTCTGAATTTATTGGGGAATTATATAGCCGGAATGTGCCCGTAAATGTTGCAGGTCTACTATTGAATGAAGAATTTAGGAATTCTTTTTATGAATTAACTAGAACTAAAGAATTTCAAAGAGTTTATGGAAAAATAGATGTTTCTCAATTATGGAATGCACAATTTATACGATATGAAGGAACTAATCCAATTTATCGTGTACTTACACAAGAAGGGGCATCTTTCTTTTTAAAATTTGATGACTGTTCGCCAGATCTTTTTTCTATGAAATTAGCAAATTTTCTTGGTTTGCCTTCTTATAGTATTATTCCTTCAAATACTGCGAATTTTGCAGTTATAGAAGAGGTCAAAGGAAGTACAATAGATCGGATATTTACTGAAGATAGAGTTCCAATAAATTTTAAAGGTGATGTAGATGTTTATATTAAATTGGATAATTCAAATACCTATTTAAAAGAAAAATATAATCATAATCAAGGAAAAATTTTTGCTTTTGAAGTATTATTAAGATTATCTGATTCACATTCAAAAAATTATATAATTCAAGTAGAGGTAAAAGGAAATAATATTATTAATTATAATGTAACTAGAATAGATTATGAAGGAGTATTTTTATACCCTTCTAATTTTAATCAATTAAAAACTTTTTATTTGGAAGATTGGTTTATTACTGAAAAAGTAAAAGAGGGTTTTATAGATACGTGGGGAAATTTTAAACGTAATAAAAACCTTATTAATTTTATTAAAACTGAATTATCTCAAAATCCAAATATGGTTCAATATCTTAAAGATAATAATTTAGATCAAAATCAAATAATTGTTGGGTTTGAAGAGATATTAGAAAAGTCCCCTAAGGAAGCATGGAATATATTTATCAAAAGCAAATAGTTATAAATGTAAAATGAGAAAGGTACATATGAAAAATTTACAACATCAACAAGAAGGAATTTCCGAATTACTTAGAGTTTCAAATGTGTTTGAAAGAATTAAATTATTTGATTCTTCAATCTTAGAAACTGATTTAAAACCAAAGGGAAAAGTAATTATTTCAGATTTATGGTTTTTTAACTTTAATAAAAGAAGATTATATAAAAAAGAATTAAAAATTCACCAAACTATTGATTTTCCAAGTGTAGGTAATAAAATTATAAACCAATTTTTTTCTGAAATTGATAGTATGTATTTACTTCATAATAAAGATAAAATATATCAAAACAATGATACGTTTTATATTCCTTCAAAAGGTGAAAAAGCTATTTTATTTTTAATTTTAAAATATCCAAATATTTGGGAAAATTCAAAACAGATTTTAAAGAGCTTATTACAAAAAAAAGATATTGATTTTAATAATTATTCGGAAGAACAAATTGCATCTGCGTTAATTATTATTAATATATTATCTTTTGGATTATCTGGTATTTCATCTAATATTAATTTGAAAATGGAGATGAATAATAGATTGATAGATTCTAAAAAATATAATGAAACTCTTAGATTTTTATATTTATATCAATCTAATATTTTAGAAGATTTTGTTGAATATATAAAACCATAACGCTACATTTTTATTCCTTAGCTTCGTGTTATTCATATGGCAGATGCTAAAATCAACAGTGTTCTTAATAAAGCGCTTAAAAATATAATACCTTCAAAGAGCGAAACAGATAAAGACAAAAAAATATTAGAAGAGGTTTTTGATTTATTAAAAAGCGCGACTCCTTCGTATGTTAAAGTGGTATTAGTAGGAAGTGTAGCTAAAGAAACTCAATTAAAAAACAAAAAAGATTTTGATGTTTTTCTATTATTTCCTAAGAGATATACAAAAGATAAATTAGAAAAAGTGGGATTAAAAAGTGCAAAAAAAGCTTTTTCAAAATATCCTTGTAAAAAAGCATATGCTGAACACCCATATTTAAAAGTAGAGTATAAAGGATATGATATTGATGTTGTTCCTGCTTATAATATTAGTGATATAAAAGATAAAGGAACAGCAGTTGATAGGTCTCCTTTACATTCTGAGTATATAAATTCTCACCTAAGCAATAAACAAAAAAATGAAGTTAGATTATTAAAACAATTTATGAAAAGTCAAAATATATATGGTGCAGAAATAAGAATTGAAGGTTTTTCAGGATATTTATGTGAATTATTAATAGTTAAATATAGTTCATTTTTTGATCTTATAAAAAACGCTTCTAATTGGGAAATACCTATGATTATAGATATTGAAAATTATTATAAAAATAATTTAATAGAAATGTTTCCAAATGTACCTATGATTGTTATTGATCCAGTAGATAAAGATAGAAATGTTGCAGCAGTAGTTTCTTCTACTTCTTTAAGTGTTTTTATATTTTCCTGTAGACAATTTCTTAAAAATCCAAATATTAATTTTTTCTTAAGAAAAACAAAAAATATTTCAAATGGTCAGTTAAAAAAAATAATTGAAAATAGACAAACAGATATTTTAGTAATTAGTTTTAAAGCACCAGATTTAGTTGAAGATACATTATGGCCGCAATTAAGAAAAACAGCAGTTGCTTTAAAAAATTATTTTAGAAAACAGGGTTTTGAGAAGTTTGGTTATTATTATTGGTCTGATGAAAAAGAATGTATAATTATGTTTGAATTTTTAATTTCAAAATTACCTGGTGTTGTGAAATATATTGGTCCAAAAATAACACAAGAAAAACATGTTGAAAGTTTTATAAATTCCCATAAAAAAGCTTTGGATATTCATATTGAGCATGATTATATCTGTGCTGTTGAAAAAAGAAAGGTAAGTGATATTAAACAAGCATTTAAACAAGCATTAAAAGCTAAAATTGGAATTCCAAAAGTATTTTTACCAATAATTAAAAAATCAAAATTATTATCAAAGAATTATTTAATTAAAAAAGAATATAAACAAATAGCAATAGAGTATTTTACAAGGACAATTAGATAATTTATTTTATTTCAACTTATGGTTTTATAAGGTTTTTTTATTATAAGTTAAGTATGCGAATTAACTTAGATAGGAAATCTAAAATTTTAAGATATAATAAAAGAATTATTAATCCAATAATTAAAAATAATTTAGGAAAAAAGAATTCTGAAATAGCAGAAGAGATAAATAATATAGAAAAAATTAGAGAAGAGTTAAGTGGAAGAGAAATAACAGATTTTGATATAAAATATTATTTAGAAAATACTTTTTTTGAAGAGTATCCAGATCTTAAAGAAACTCATAAAAACAAAAAGATAAAATCAAAATACGTATATAATTGGATGGATAAATTTGATTTTATTATTAATATGATTGAAACGCATTTAGATTGGGATGCAAAACAATATACTGATGAATTAAACAGAAATTTTCCTAAGGAATTACATAAAGCAAAAGTAGAAGGTATGAAGGATTTTTTAACAAGAGTAGTTTATAAAAAAAGAGAAGACCTACTTAAAAAAAGAGAGGAAGCAGTAAAAGTTAGAAGAGGGAGTTATAATTTTAAAGGCAAAGAAGATAGATTGCTTGAAATTTTTAAAAAAAATATAGATAGAAAATGGAGAGAATTAGCTAAAATTGTTAATAAAGAATTTCCTGATGAATTTATTAAAATTACTGGGAGAAAATTGCAGGATTATTTTGTTATAAAAGTTTTCCCAGATTATCCAAAACTTAGGGAAGATCATGTTAGACTTACTAGTTTAAGACATGGTTATATTTGGACAGAAGAAAAAATTAAATATCTTAAAGAACTTTTAAGAATTGAACCTAAATTATCACGTGATGAAATAATTAAAAAAATGAACCAAGAATTTAAAGAAGTAAAGGGATTGACTAGAAGATCTTTAGCAAATGGATTAGGACCGCATGTTTATAGAGAAGTTAAAAAAGAAAAAGGAAGAATTATTTGTGTATTTAATAGAAAACCATTGAAAAGAAATATTGAATGGGAAGGAGAAATTAAACAAAGAGTTGCGGAACTGTTAGAAATAAGCCCAAAAATAAAAAAACAAAAAATAAATAATTTAGATGAACTTTTAAAAGAATTAAAAGAGGAATTCCCAGAATTTGAATATAATCTCACATATTCAAAAATTTATAATTATATCGTGAGAAAGTTTCCAGAGCATTTAGATAGATTAAAAATACAATTTGAATTAAGGAAGGAATATGTTGATTTTTGGTTTTCTAAAGTTGTTGAGAATCAAAAAATCACTGTTAATGAAATTTTAGATCTTACAAAACAAAAATTTTCAAGCCCTTATTGTCAAAAATTACCTTCAAAAGATGCAATGGAACGTTATTTAAGAATTATAAAAAGAAACGTTTCTATTCCTGAAAATATAGAAGAAAAAAGAAAAATTCTAGAAGATCTAACAAAAAACAAATTAAAAAGCAGAAAGGCCAAAAAAGAGGCCTTTGATATATGCGTGGTTTAAAGGTAGGAGGCGCTTTAACCGCAACAACTAGAAAGCAATATGATCTATTTCAATAATCTCAGAACTATCTTCATCTAATTCTACAAACACCCTTTCTAATGAATTTTCATCCATTTCAGTGATTAGTACTGCTTCTTCTCCAAAAATATCTATTTTTGTTGATAATCTTAATTTTTCAAGTTTATCTATTATATAAATAAGTTCTTCAAATCCCATTCCGTTTACATTCATTCTCATTTAATCACCCCAGTTGAGTTCTATAAGAAATAGCGAAAATAAAGCTTTTAAATAAGGCCAAAGAGAGTACTTTTCCGGTCAAAAACGTCTGAAAAAGTAAAGATTATGCTTCAAAACTATATACATCTTTCAAAGAATATCCAAAATGTAGATTATAAATTGCCTTTGCTATCATACCTGCTATACTTACTTCGTGTATAAAAGGATAATTTTCATAAAATTCTGGGGTTCTGCATATAGAATCAGTTATTATTAATTCATGCAATAACCCTTCTTTATATAAATTACTTAATCTTTCTAAAGCAGGAGGACTAAAAACAGGGTGAGTTGTTATTACTACAACTTTTTTTAAGTTTGGATTTAATTTTTTATATGCTTTTATAACTTCACATAATGTTCCTGCTGTATCTATCATATCATCTCTTATTAATAATTTGTCGCGTATTTCATTGCAAATTATTTGTGTTTTCAGTATTTTATTTGGCATGAATGGATCTCTTAATTTTATAGTTAATCCCATAGGAATTCTTGGTCTTCCATCTATTATTAATTTATTTGCTGTTATGTCTGTTTCTTGCGCTGCACCAGTATCTGGGGCGAGAATAATAAATTCATCTAAGTAATTAGGATTTAATTCTTTGAATTTTTCTAATAAAATTCTAGTTGGGAAAACATTATCTATTGTTACTTCTTTTCCAAATCCCACAATTGCTTGATTATGCAATTGAAATGCAAGAATTTTATTAGTTGCTCCTGCGTTTTCGTATCCTCGTATATGGTCTTTTGCATGCAATCCTTCTCTTGTTTGTCTTTTATCCTGTCTTTGGTCCCCTAAACAGGGTTCTATTAAACTAATATACCTTGGTGGTGCGTTTTTTAAAGCAGAAAGAATATAATCTGTAATTATAGTATTATGCGCTGGTGAATATTCTTTTTTGATAAATGCTTGAATTGTTTTTTCGTCAATATCTAAAGGAGAATTATAATTTTTTCTTTTTCCATTTAAATTATATATATAAATAAGTTCTCTCATTATTTCTAAAGAAGTTATTTCTGGATTATAAACTTGTGATAAAATAAAAGCATCAGTATCTCTAACTGATTCACCTTCAACTATCTTAAATTCTCCATTCGCAAAATAAACTACTTCAATTGGTGAAAGACATACTTCTTTTTTTCCATTTCGCTGTTCTTTATTTAATTCCCATAGTTCTTCAATATTTCTTTTTTCTAATTCTCTATTTTCATTTTTTACTTCGTTATATCTGGTTTCTAATAAGGTATTTATTTCATTAATAACTTTTTTTCCAATAAAATAAGCAGCAGGTGAAGCTACAATAACTAATCTTGAATTTGTCATATTAATCACCAACACACGCATGTATTATTAGCTACAAAAAGTTATTAAATATTTGTTTTTGATCTTTTTAAATATTAAGAAATTATTTAAAATTATTTATTCTATAAATATATATGGCCACATATGTGGAACAGTATGTTTCAAATGAAATTAACAAACAAGATACTTTATCAACTAAACTTTCTGAATTAAATATCTCAAAAAATGGAGAGTTAGATTTATCCTTATTTTTTATGTACTATAAAGTAGAACCAATAATATATAATTCAAAATTATCTGAGCAAGAAGTTGTAAATTATTTGCAAAATATTGATTTAAATAAGGTTAAACAAATTAATGGAAAATACAGCCAATATTTAGGCCAAGACTTAAATAAATTAAAATTTACTAAGGAAGAAAAAGAAGAATTTTTATTATGTTTAGCATATCAGGAGATTTATGGAATATCAAATAATGATGAATATATTATCTATTTGGATCCTGATTATTTATATAATAAAAAATTACAATTAGTTTCAAAATCAAAAAAAGATACAATCAAAAATGTAAAACACAATATGGAAAATGTAAAATATACTGAATATAATTTATCTTCTTATTATCATGAGATGGATGAGATACTTAATAAAGTTAAGAATATGGATATTCTTGATTTTTCAGACAAAGTGTATACTTTTGAAGATAAACAGGTAATTATTCCTTCTCCTTTACAATATATTAATGCAGCAACCTTAGTGGGGATAAGTTGTCAAGAAACATGTCCAAGAGGAACTAAAACAATTGTTCTGCCAAAAAATCCAGACGAATTAATAATAAAGGGAAAAAATAGAAAAACTGAAAAAAGAATACCAACTGATTTGGTTAGGGCAAAAATGTTTGAATTAATGCTGTCTGCGGGATATAATCCGTTTACTTGTTTTGCAATAAACGATACAAAAGTTAGTTTTGGACATACACAAGCAATTGAAGATACATATGCAGGTTTAATTTATCCAAATGGAAAATCAGTTGATTTTACTAAATTAAATAAAAATTCAATATCTAAATTCTTTGATTTTTTTGATAGAAATAATTTTTTAAAATTATCAAATAAAGAAAAAGAGTATCTTCAATTGCCTAATAAATTTGAAAAATGTATTAATTCAAAAGATCAAATATTATTTAGTTATTATCTAGCTTTATATAATTTTACAAGATTTATGAAAACATACATGTCTCAGGATTTAATGACTGAACGAACCTTTCTTTTTTTAAATTCTTTTTCAAAAGCTTCAGAAGCAGAAAGATTTAGATTTGTTTCAGCAATGACAGCATCTTTGCATCATTTAGGTGAGGGGCAAGCAAAAGAGTTTTTTCAGCGGACTTTAGTTTTCTTTTTAAAGAAAAGAGAAGAGAATATTGATTTTGATACTAAATTAAAAAATGTAAATCTTGATGATATAACAAAAGAATTTATAAATCAATTAAGAAGAGGAGCAGACGAACATGCAAAAACTTCCATGAATATTGGTGAAATAGTTTCAAGATGGCAGATTGAAGAAGAATTTGTTGCTTATACCTCTTCATCTGATACTTTATTAAATCTTGGAATAGGAGAAAAAATTGGAAACTTTTTTAGTAATTTATTTAAACAAAATAAAGATTCAAAAATTGCATTAGAACTAGAAAAACCCCCAGTTGAAATAACAGGTGAAGAAAAAGAAGGCATAACTTTTGAATGCACATTAGGGTCTAAAAGAACATTAATAATTCAATCGAATAGAACTAAACATAAAATAAATAATTATGATCAAAATGAAACAGTTGAATATTATACATTTTCGTATCCCCAATGGGCAAATCCAAATTATTCACTTGTTCCCGTATTGAAAGAAAAGGATGAGACTACTTTAGTAAATGATATTTTACTTTTTAATAATATTGATGACTTAAAAAGTACTGGAGATAAAAATTCAAAAGAGCCTATGAAAAGTGCCCAAGTGTTTTGGATTCCAATTGATTATATAAAATTTAACGGACCTGAATTGGGTGAAATAATAGTTCCAAATAATAATAAAGAAAAAACAGAAAAAATACTTGAAGAATTTTGTATAGGTGGCGCTTCAGATGAAAATCTTAGAATGATTCAGTTAACTTCTAATATTTTTAATATGAATGAACCGAATGATAGATTATTAATACCTTATTCAATTCTAAAATCAAAAATAAGAAACCAAATAGAAGATAATTCAAAATAGAAATTTAAGGTTTTAAAAAATCTTTGTTCATTTAATTGAACATATGTTTAATATATTAATACATAAAAATTCAAAATAAAATTATTTATATTCTCCTTCTTCTACAGATTTTATATTAAACAATTTTCTACTTTTAGTCATAAACCAGCCCATTGTTGGACCAATAAAAATAGACCAAATCGTTTTTTTATCTGTTTTATAAAAATCTTGTTTTGGATTAAGGCCGCAAGGCAATCTTGGTCTTTTTCTATTAATATATTCTTTAATACTTTTACTTCTTTTCCTCTTTTTTGCTTCTTCACCTAATAAAATTAATCCATTTTCTGCACTAGTTCCAAAATTAGTAGTTAATTTATAGTTTTCAAATATTTTTGTATCTGTTAAAGCACCTGAATCCCATTCACAGTTATAAATCCAAAAATCAGTCATTATTTTATTATTATTTTCCCAAAGTATTGTAATATAAAAATCCGCTTGTTTTATTCTATTTCCTTTATAAAACGTTTCTCTAAAAAGGGCTTCAATATGGTTTTGTATTGATTTTGGATCTGTCCTATTTAATATTTTTTCAACCCCCCCACATGGATAAACAATAATTGGGGTGTTATTTATTTTGAATGTTATTGGTTTATAAAAAGCAGGAGGTTCTTCAATTTTATTTTTAGCTCTCAAGAAAGAAAAGATTCCGTTTCTTTTTTCTGTTCTATCATTTTTTTGTTTGGGCCTAAATATACTCATGTTATTTTTTATGGTTTTATGGGTTTAAAAAGCTTTTTGTATATATCGTGTGGTAAATCAAATAATAAATTAGATAAAATTATTAAAAAATTAAATAAAAAATATTTTAATCCTTTTTACAGTTTCCAAATTTAGCAACACATTCTGGGTATTTATCCATTTTATCACAAGGACATTTTGTTATAGGATATGGGTGGTAATAAATTGTTCTTAACATTCTATCTTCAACTTTTAAAGTATAGGGCATTGGTCTTGAGTTTTCTCTCTCTCTCTCAATCTTGGACAATCTTCAGGTATTTTTGTTTTTTGTGGCATATTAATCACCTAATTACTATATTTTAATACATAGTTAATATAAAACAGTTTTTAATAATATCTTTTTGTGTTTTTTTTATCAAAATATTTATAAATATAAGCGCGTATAACCATTATGGGTGATTATATGACAACTACAATAGCTATAAATGAAACAACAAGGGAATTATTGAAAAATTTTGGTAAGAAAGATGAAACATACGACGAAATAATAAATAAATTGATAGAATTAACAGAAATAATTAGATTTCATGAAAGACAAGATTATATTCTTAAAAATGAAAAATTCAAAAAATTTGATGAGTTGAAAATATGAGTTATTTAATTTTTATATCTGAAACGGCTGAAAAACAATTGTATGCTTTAGAACAAAAAAAACAAAAAAGAATTAAAATTGGTGTGAAAGAGCTTGAGAAGGACCCATTCAATAAAAGGAGCAAAGCAGATATTAAAAAATTACATGGGTTTTTTAGACCAAATCGTTTTCGTTTACTCATTGGAGATTTTAGAATTATTTACTCAGTTATAGGTAAAGAAATTAAAATCACAGAAGTATTTAATAGAGAATTAGGATATGGGCATATTAAAATTTTATTCTAATTTTTATCGTGTTTCTATTATTTTTTGTATTTGCGCAATGTATTTTTGGTTTTCTTTTTTATCAAAATATTTTCTGCTTGGTTCTAAAGTTTTTATCAACCAATTTGCTACTGCATTTTTCAAGTCTAAAGGAAATAATTCTGCACTTTCATACATTCTTTTCAAGTCTTCTGTATTTCCTATTTCTAAATTTCCGCCAAATTTTTCAGGTCTTTCAATTAAGAATTTTCCTTCGCGCATTAAAGCTAATTCGGCGTATTGAAAAATAGGATTATTTTCAGTTATTTTCTCAGGCGCATATGCTTTTTTTATTTTTCTATTAATTTCTTCTGGTGAATCATGAACAAAAATACATGTATCTGGTTTGCTTTTTGACATTTTCATTTCTATTTGTCTGTCTGTTATTTTTGCTTTATCTGTTTCAGTAACATATTGTTCCATTCTTGAACCTGGACCTTGAAGACCAAATAAAATTTTATGGTGTAAAGCAATAGGTTTTTTCTTATTTATTTTAGAAGCTACTTCACGTGCCAGCATATGAACATTTCTTTGGTCCATTCCAGCATGTGCTAATTGAACATCTAATTGAAATATATCTGCAGCCTGCATTGCAGGATACATAATAAATGAACAATCTTTTGATTCTCCTTCTTTTCTTCCCATTATTGTTGTACATCTTAACATTCTTTTTATTGAAGTATTTTTAGAAATTTGAATAACTTTTTCCCAATAATCTTTATTATAAATATCACTTCCTAAAACATAGTTAACTTTATCTTCGGTTAATCCTAAAGATATAAATGCATGTTTAAAATAATTTCCTGCAACCTCTCTAGTTAATTCTAAATCATCACCCATTTTTCTATTTAACCAAGTGTGATAATCTGCTAAAAATATAGTTGGTTTAATTCCAGCTTTTAAAAAATCTTGAATTTTTAAAGCTGTTAATAATCCAGATCCAAGATGAACTTTACCTGAAATTTCAAAACCTATGTAATGTTTTGGATGAGAATAATTTTCAAAAACTTCTTTTAAATCCTCTAATGTAACAACTTCTTGCATTGGTTCTCTTTTAACTAATTCTATTTTATTTTCAATATCCATAAAATTTATTTTATACGAATATACTTAAATATATTTGTATAAAATATTATTTACTTTTTTTAAATTAAATAATAAAAAAAGGAAAAATAAGGTATTTTAAGTAAAATTATTGCACAAAAAAATAAACAATCCTTTTAAAAAGGTTTCGAATCTATATATAGACACAAATCACGCGCGTGGGGTAATATTTTGGTAAAATCAAAAGAGACTATTAATAAAGAGGAGAGCATAGGCCATAGATTAGTTCCTCAACATATTCTTTTATCTGATGAAGAAGCAGAAGAAATTTTAAAAAAATATAATATTACTAGAGACCAATTACCTAAAATAAAAAAGAAAGACCCAGCTTTTGCTATTTTTGATATAAAACCAAAAGAAGGGGATATAATTTTAATTAAAAGAGTAGAAGAAACAGCATCATATGATTATTATAGATTAGTAATTAATAAATAGGTGGAAAAATGGACGATGGATTACTTAAAAGTTATTATAAGGGAAATAGTTTAGTAAAACAGCATCTAGATTCATATAATAAATTTATAGAAAATGGATTAAGAGAGATAGTTGATACAATCGGACAAATTCCAACAAATATTGAAGGTTTTGAACTAAAATTTGGAGATTTAAGATTAGAAAAACCAATGATCGTAGAAGCAGATGGTTCAAGAAGAAATATTTTACCTAATGAAGCAAGATTAAGAAATTTAACTTATGCAGCACCTTTATTTTTAGAGATTATTCCAGTATTTAATGGAATTGAAAGAAGAACATATTCTGAAGTATTTATTGGTGAGTTACCAGTAATGTTAAGATCTAAATTATGTCATCTAGACAATATGACAGAAGAAGAATTAGTAGAAGCAGAAGAAGATCCAACTGATCCTGGCGGATATTTTATAGTCAATGGATCTGAAAAAGTTTTAGTTTCAATTGAAGATTTAGCACCAAATAGAATTATGGTTTCAAATGAGAAAAAAGGAGAATTAACTGTATCAAAGGTTTTTTCAACAAGAGAAGGTTTTAGAGCAAGATGTGCAATTGAAAGAAGAAAAGATGGAACTATGAAAATAGATTTTCCTGGTGCACCTAAAAATATTTATTTAACTACTGTTTTAAGAGCGCTTGGTTTATCAAAAAATAATGATATTTTAAAAAATATAATGGAAGAAAGAGTAATTAAAAATGATACTTTAATTAATTTGGAAATAGATCCAACTAAATCTTTGGAAGAAGCATTCGAGTATATTGGAAAAAGAGCTTCACCTGGACAACCTGAAGAATATAGAAATAAAAGAGTAGATGTTTTATTAGATAATTATTTATTACCTCATTTAGGTACAGATACAGAAAGTAGATTAACAAAAGCATATTATTTAATTGAAATGGCAGAGAGAGCAACAAGAATAGGTGAGAAAAAAACAAAACCAGATGATAAAGATCATTATTCTAATAAAAGAGTTAAATTAGCAGGAACTTTAATGGAAGAATTATTTAGATATGCATTCCAATTTTTAATAAAAGATATTGCTTATCAAGCAGGAAGGGCCGAAGCAAGAGGAAGAAGATTAGTAGTACAAAATTTAGTAAGGCCAGATGCTTTAAGTGATAGAATAAAATATGCAATGGCAACAGGTAATTGGATTGCAGGACAAACTGGTGTTTCACAATTATTAGATAGATTAAGTTATTTATCTTCAGCTTCACATTTAAGAAGATTAATATCTCCTTTAAATAAAAAACATCCACATTTTAAAGCAAGAGATCTTCATGGTACTCATTGGGGAAAATTATGTCCTAATGAAAGTCCAGAAGGACCAAGTTGTGCTTTAGTAAAAAATATTGCTTTAATGTGTGATATTTCCACAGGAGAAAAACCTGAAGAAATAGAAAAAATATTACAAGAGATGGGAGTTAAAATTTAAGGTGTTTACAACATGAAAAGAAAATTAGAACAATTAAAAGATAGAACTGCAATCTATGTTAATGGAAAATTAATTGGATTTCATGAATCTCCAAAAGAAGTTTATGAAAAATTAGTTGAAAAAAGAAGAAATGGAGAAATAAGTTCACAAGTTAATTTTTCATATAATGATAAAATCGATGCTTTTTATGTAAATACAGATAGAGGCAGAGCAAGAAGACCATATATAGTAGTTAAAAATGGAAAAAGTTTATATACTCAAGAATTACAAGAAAAAGTAAAATCTGGAGAAGTTACATGGTGGGATTTAATTAATGTTGGCGTAGTTGAGTATTTAGATGCAGAAGAAGAAGAAATGATTTATGTAGCTATTAAAGAAAAAGATTTAACTAAAGAACATACTCATTTAGAAATTGATCCTGTTTCATTAATGGGAATAGTTGCAGGAGTTTTACCTTACCCAGAACATAATCTTTCTGTTAGAATTACTATGGCTTGTTCAATGGCAAAACAATCTTTAGGAACTTATGCTTCTAATTTTAATAAAAGAATGGATTCTTTAGGTAATGTATTATATTATCCACAACAACCATTAGTACAAACAAGACCATATTCAATTTTAAATTTTAAAGAAAAAGCAGCTGGACAGAATTTTGTAGTTGCTATAATTAATCATTATGGTTATAATATTGAAGATGCAGTTGTAATTAATAAAAATGCAATTGATAGAGGTTTAGGAAGATCAGTTTATTTTAAAACATATGTTACTGAAGAAAGAAGATATCCAGGTGGACAAAAAGATAAATTTGAAATTCCAGCAGCAACAACAGCAGGATTTAGAGAAGAAAGTGCTTATGCTTATTTAGGTGATGATGGAGTTATCTCACCAGAAATTCCAGTACGCCCTGGAGAAGTATTAGTTGGAAAAACTTCACCCCCAAGATTCTTAGAAGAAATTTCTGTTTTTGGAATTGTTGAAGAAAAAAAGAGAGAGAATTCTTTAGCAATGCATGGTGGAGAAGAAGGAGTAGTAGATTCTGTAATGGTTTCAGATACATTAGGGGGAAATAGAATAGCTAAAGTAAGAGTAAGAACAACTATGATTCCCCAATTAGGAGATAAATTTGCATCAAGACATGGTCAAAAAGGAGTTATTGGAATGATTGTTCCACAAGAAGATTTACCATTTACAAAAGATGGAGTAGTTCCAGATTTATTATTAAACCCATTAGCTCTTCCTTCAAGAAAAACTATGGGACATATAATTGAAACTTTAACTGGAAAAGCAGCTTGTTTTGAAGGAAAGATCATGGATGGGTCTGCATTTGATGAATTTAATCAAGAAGAAATTGAAAAAATGCTTGAACAAAATGGTTTCCAAAAACATGGAGAAGAAGAATTATATGATGGAATTACAGGAAGAAAAATTAAAAGTAAAATATTTGTCGGAGTAGTTTATTATCAAAGATTGAAACATTTAGTTGCAAATAAAATACATGCAAGATCAAGAGGACCTGTACAATTATTAACACACCAGCCAACTGAAGGTAAAGCAAGAGAAGGTGGATTAAGATTTGGAGAGATGGAAAGAGATTGTTTAGTTGCTTATGGTTCAAGTATGTTGATAAAAGAAAGATTATTAGAAGAAAGTGATAAAACAAAATTATTGATTTGCGCTAAATGTGGAAGCGTAGCAGTACATGACCACATAAAAAATAGAGATTTCTGTCCTTTATGTGATTCAACACAAATGTTTGAAATTGAATTAAGTTATGCGTTTAAGTTATTATTAGATGAAATAAAAGCGTTAGGAATATTTCCTAGATTAAAATTAGAAGATAAAGCATAGGTGATTATGTGGTTGATGATATTACACAAAAATTAATTGGTTCAATAAAATTTTCTTTATTCTCCCCAGAAATGATTAGAAAGATGTCTTCAATTAAAGTTACAGTACCTGATACATATAATGATGATGGGTATCCAATTGATGGGGGGTTAGTTGATCCACACATGGGAGTTATTGATCCTGGATTAAAATGCAGAACTTGTGGTGGAAGAATGGGTTTCTGTAATGGTCATTTTGGGCATATTGAATTAATAAGACCAGTTATTCATCCTATGTATGCAAAAATTATTTTATTATTATTAAGATCTACTTGTCCTTCTTGTCATAGAGTTTTAGTAAAAGATGCTAAAATTGATGAATTAATTGAACAAGTTGATGAAGAATTAGAAGTACCAGAAGAAAAGAAAGTAATTAAAAAAGCTCAAAATATTACAACAAAAATGAAAAAATTAAATGAATGTCCACATTGTAAAGCAGCATTACCAAAAATCACACTATTAAAACCAACTGCATTTTATAATGAAAATCAAGTTCTTTTACCTTCTGAAATAAGATCTTGGTTAGAAGAAATTTCAAATGATGATTTAAGAGTTTTAGGTTTTGATCCAATACATGCTAGGCCGGAGTGGATGATTTTAACGGCATTGCCTGTACCACCAGTATCAGCAAGACCATCTATTACATTAGAAACTGGAGAAAGATCTGAAGATGATTTAACTCATAAATTAGTAGATGTAATGAGAATTAATCATAGATTAGAAGCTAATATTGATGCAGGTGCACCTCAATTGATTATAGAAGATTTATGGGAATTATTACAATATCATGTTTCAACATTTTTTAATAATGAAATGGCAAATATTCCACCAGCAAGACACAGAAGTGGAAGACCATTAAAAACATTATCACAAAGATTAAAAGGTAAAGAAGGAAGATTTAGATATAATTTATCAGGTAAAAGAGTTAATTTTTCAGCTAGAACAGTTGTTTCACCAGATCCAAATATTTCTATAAATGAAGTTGGTGTTCCGCAAATAATCGCAGAAGAGTTAACAATTCCCCTTACAGTTACAAATTGGAATATAGATTTATGTAAAAAATATATTGTTTCAAATAAATATCCAAGAGCAAGGTATGTTCTTAGGCCTGATGGAAAAAAAATAAAAGTAAAAGAAGAAATCGCCGAAGAACTTTTAAATGAAATTGTTCCTGGATGGATAATTGAAAGGCAATTAGTTGATGGAGACATTGTTTTATTTAATAGACAGCCGTCATTACATAGAATTTCTATTTTAGGTCATGAAGTTAAAGTTTTACCAGGAAAAACATTTAGATTAAATCCATTAGTTTGTGCACCATATAACGCAGATTTTGATGGGGATGAAATGAATCTTCATGCTATTCAAACAGTAGAAGCAAGAGTTGAAGTTAAAGAGTTAATGCTTGTTGAAGGTCAAATTATTTCTCCAAGACACGGACATTCTTTAATACATCCAGATCAAGATGGAATTGCAGGAGCATTTTATACTACTGAAGATGAAGCAATTTTTACTAAAGAAGAAGCCTGTGATTTATTAATTTCAGCAGGTATAACAAAATTACCAGACCCAGATAAAAAAGATAAATATTCAGGTAAATTATTAATGTCAACTTTATTTCCAAAAGATTTAAATTTAAAACAAAGAACAAAATTCTATCCAGAACCAGAAGGAGATGTTTTGATTAAAGATGGAATTATATTATCTGGAGCTTTAGAGTCTAAGACATATCAGAATATAATTATTGAAGATATTTTCCATAAACATGGTCCACAAATGACAAGAGAATTTTTAGATAGAAGTTCTAGATTAGTTTTAAATGAATTAACATGGCATGGTTTAAGTGTTTCATTAAATAATTATACTTTCCCTTCAGAAAATCAAGAAAAACTAGAAAAGATTTTAGATACAATGAGAAGAGAGATAGATGCAATTTTAATTAAATTTAAAAATAAAACTTTAGAAAGATTGCCAGGTATGACATTAAAAGAGTCTTTAGAAGATAAAATCATGCAAATAACAGCAGATGCAAAGAAAAAAGTAGAATCATTAACAGAAAAATCTTTAGGTATGAAAAATTCAGCAGTTATTATGGCAAAATCAGGTTCAAGAGGAAGTTTATTAGATACAATTCAAATGTCAGCAGTTGTTGGTCAGCAATCTGTAAGATCACAAAGAGTTAATAGAGGGTATAGAGATAGAGTTTTAACACATTTTAAAAAGGGCGATTTAGGTGCAATAGCACATGGTTATGTTTTTAATTCATTTAGAACTGGATTAAGCCCAACAGAATTTTTCTTTATGGATATGGGTGGAAGAGAATCCTTAGTTAATACTGCTATAAGAACAGGTAGAAGTGGATATATGCAAAGAAGATTAATTAATGCATTACAAGATATTGTTATTGATAAAGATTCAACTGTAAAAGATGCAGATAATATTGTAGTTCAATTTATTTATGGTGGAGATGGACAAGACCCATCAAAAGCAGGAGAAGGAGTATATGTTGAAGCTGGACCTGCTAAAGATGATTATGAAACAGCATAAGAGGTTATGATATGATTAGAAGAAGAAAAGGATTGGTTGCACCAGGAGAAGCAGTAGGAACAGTTGCAGCACAAAGTTTAGGTGAACCAGGTACTCAAATGACTATGAGAACTTTCCATTATGCAGGAGTAGCAGAGCAAGTTCCAACAGGTCTTCCAAGATTAATCGAAATTGTTGATGCAAGAAGAACACCAAAAAAACCTTTTATGGATATTTATCTTCCTTCAAAAAATAATTCAAGAAAAAAAGTAGAACAAGTATTAACAGAAATTGAAAATACTACGTTAGGTATGTTAGGTAAATTAAAAGAAGATTTAGAAAATAAAACTATATTAATAAAATTAAATCCAGAAGCACTTAAAAATAAAAATTTAGATATTAAAGAAATTAAAAAAACAATTAAAGATAAAATTTCAGAAGTAAATGTTTCTGCATCAAAAAATATTTTAAAAATAGAATTTTCTAAATCAGATCCTTATAAAAAAATAAGAAGATATAGTAATATTCTTTCCTCTTTACATATAAAAGGAATTCCAGGTATAAAAAAAGCAATGATTGTGGATTCACAAGAAGAAATATTTATAAGAACTGAAGGTACAAATTTAGTAGAAGTTAGAAAGAATACAAATATTGATCCAGAAAGAGTTTTTACAAATGATATTAAAGAAATAGAAAAAGTTTTAGGTATTGAAGCAGCAAGAAATTCAATTTTAAGAGAATTAGGAATGGTTATGAGTATGCAAGGTATGGCAATTGATGTAAGACATTTAATGATAATGGCAGATGCAATGACTATGTATGGTCAAGTTAAATCAGTAGGAAGACATGGTTTAAGTGGTCAGAAAATTGGTGTATTGGCAAGAGCTGCGTATGAAGAAACAATTAAACATTTAGTTAATGCATCAGTAATTGGAGAGGAAGATAATTTAGTTGGAGTAACTGAAAATATTATTATTGGACAGATAATTCCAGTAGGTACTGGTAGGATAAAATTAAAACTAAAGTTATAAAAATACTTCTATATAATAAACAGAAGAGGGAGATATTATGACTATTGATGTAATAAAAGCAATAAGAATGGCCGTAGATACAGGAAAAGTTGAGCTTGGAGCAAATAAAACAGAAAAACAAGTAAAAAATGGAAACGGAAAATTAGTGATTATTTCAAATAATTGTACAAAAGAACTTAAAACAAATATTGAATATTACTCTAAATTATCAGATATTCCATTATATCAATTTAAAGGTTCTAATATGGAATTAGGAGAAGCATGCGGAAAACCATTTTCAATTTCAGCAATGGTTATTTTTGAACAAGGAGATTCGAATATCTTCATGTTAATTAAATAGTGATAATATGCCTATTGAATTAGACACAGATACAATGAGATGTATATCTTTATTTGAGAGTTTAACAGATGCGGTAACAAATGATTGTTTGATAATTGACAATAAAACAGTTGTTTTTATTGTAAGAAAAGGGGAACTTGGAAAAGCGATTGGTAAAAAAGGATGTAATATTAATCGAGTAAGAACTGCGTTTAAAAATAAAAGAGTTCTTGTATTTGAAGATTCAAATTCAATCGAAGGGTTTATAAAGAACTTGTTTCCAAATATAAATTTGTTAAATATTGAGATTCAAGAAAAAAATAATGAAAAACTTTCTGTTGTTACAATTGAATCGAAAAATAGAGGACCAGCAATTGGTCGTGATGGTGAAAAAATAAAAACAAATAAAGAAATATTAAGAAGAAAATTTAATAGTGATCTAAAATTAGAAACTAAATAAAAAATTATGGTGAATATTATGGGAAAAGGAGAATTTGCAGGTAGAGATATGAAAAGAAGAAGGAAAAACCAGAAATGGCTTAGTACTAAATGGAAAAGAAAAAAGAAAAAATTAAGACAAAAGTACGATGCATTACATGGTTCACCACAAGCAAGAGGTATAGTTTTAGAAAAGAAAGCATTAGAACAAAAACAGCCTCACTCTGGATTAATTAAATGTGTTAAAGTTCAATTAATTAAGAATGGGAAAGTAATTACAGCACATGCCCCAAGAAATAAAGCAATTAATTTTATTGATGAACATGATGAAGTTATAATTGCAGGATTAGGCGGTTCTCAAGCAGGACAAATGGGTTCTATTCCTGGAGTTAAACATAAAGTAGTTAAAGTAAATGGTACTGACTTACAAATGCTTGTAAGAGGTAAGAAAGAAAAACCTAAGAGGTAATGGTGATTAAATGGGAGCGATTAAATTATTTGAAAAATATGATTTTGATAATGTAGAAGTAATGGACATTTCTTTAAAGCCTTACATTAATTTAAATCCTGTTGTTGTTCCAACTTCGTATGGCAGACATGGAAAAAAACAATTTGGAAAGTCTGATGTAAATGTAGTTGAACGATTAATAAATAAATTAATGAGGGGTGGAACAGGAGAAAAATTAGGCGGAAAATTAATTAGAACACAAGGGAAATTACAAGGAAAAAAATCAAAAGCAACAGAAGCAGTTAAAAAAGCCTTTGCAATTGTTGCAAAAAAAACAAATGAAAATCCTATTCAATTATTAGTTAGGGCTGTTGAAAATTCAGCACCAAGAGAAGATTTTACAAGGGTGGCTTTAGGTGGAGTTACTTATCAAGTAGCTGTTGATGTATCTCCATTAAGAAGAGTGGATATGGCTTTAAGAAATATTGCGTTAGCAGCAATAATGGGATCTTTTGATAAAAAGAAAACTTTAGCCCAAGCATTAGCTGATGAATTAGAATTTACTGCAAAAGGAGATCAGCAGGCATCTTATGCAATTAAGAAAAGAAATGAAGTTGAAAGAATGGCTAGAGCAGCGAGATAATTATATGAAATTTAAAAATAAATTAAATATTTATTTTTTCTTTTTTTATAGAAATAAAATATAAAAGGAAGTGAAAGAAATGTCTTATGGAGATAGAAATGAAAGAAGCGGCTCTGGTGGTCGTGGTGGTAGAAGTGGCGGCAGTTATGGTGGCCGTGGTGGATCAGGTGGATCAGGTGGTCGTGGTGGCAGTGATGGTGGCCGTGGTGGATCAGGAAGTTTTGGTGGAAGAAGATTTAGTGATAGACCAAAAGAAATGCATAAAGCAAAATGTGCAGATTGTGGAAAAGAATGTGAAGTTCCTTTTAAACCAACTGAAGGCAGACCTGTTTATTGCAGAGAATGTTTCCAAAATCACAGGGATGATTCAAGAGGTCCAAGACCACAAAGAAGAAATGAAGATGATGATGAATAAATCATAGATTATTAATCATAGATTATTTTTAAATCATAATTCATTATTTTTTTCTTTTTTTTTACATATTTAACCCAAACAAAATCTTTTTAAACCACAGCATATATAATAGAAGTTATACGTTAATGTAAATGAGGTTGTGGTTATGAAAAAAGAAATGAGATTAGTATTAATAATAATATTATTAAATATATTTTTAACAAATTTTTTATTAGCTGGTACGTTAGATGCACAAAAAAATAATTTAGAAAAAATTAAGATAGATAAAAATTCTTTTGTTTCTAAAGAAGCAGTATCTCCTGTTAATTTAGAAAATACTTATATTAAAATAAATGAAGAGGCATTAAATGAGCAAATTTTATCTAATTTTAAATTAAATGATTATAATAGTTTTAAAGAATATAGTATAGCACAAAAAGCATCATTAAAAGGTTTGGAATATATTTCTATTGACATTTCAAATGTTCCTTCAATAGAATCTTTAGTTGTGTGTGGACAAATTAATACTTATCCAAATTTTAAAGCTGATGGTCAAAATTATGGAACTGGTTTTGCAAGAATAATTTTAATTGGCGAAGATGAACAAAAAGAAATTCATGAATTTAACATGTTTGATTCTTCTTTATTTTATAATAGTGTTTATGATTATTCTAATAATAATTATGATTTTTGTATGGTTAGTGAAGAAACTCTTTCTTTTCCAAATGCAATAAAACCTATTACTTTAATTGTAGAAGGAGAAAATGCAGATGTTAATATTAATTCAATTTATTATTCAAAAGTTAAAAGCAGTTTAAATTTTAATGAATTATTAGTAGAGCAAAATAATATTAAAATTAATATGTTAAATGATAAAAATAGAGATTTAGGATTTAATTGGACTGCTGGATATACGGGAATTTCACATCAACCTTATGAAATTAAAAAATTTAATTTAGGTAATATAACTTTAGATGGTTATCACCCAATAAAAAATTATAGACCAATGCCAAATACTTATGGTATTTTTTATTATACTGAAGGAATATTCTCATTTGCCCCTATGGAAACACCAGCAACACCAACAGCTCTGCCTTCTGATTATGACAAGATAAGCTTCAGCTGGAGAGATGCACACAGTCAGGATTGGACAACATCTGTTAAAACCCAGGTTGGTGCAACATGCTGGGCATATGCAGCAACAGCAGCACACGAAGTGATGGTTAACACTTATTTTGCAAGGCATTTAGATAAAGATTTAAGCGAACAGCAGTTTATTTCAAGAGGCGGAACAACGGACCCAATCTGCGGGGGGCAAGTTAATCCTGCAGAACAGGTTGCTTATACCCACGGCCAGTTTGACGAGGCATGCTTCCCTGCAACTGGCTTGTCTACAACACCTTGCAGTCCTTGTACTGATTGGAACACAAGGGCATGGAAATCAACATCATATGAAAATTCTATAAATTACAGAAACCCTGTTGACTTAATGAAGGATTTGAGAAGCAATGGGGGTATGGTTTTGGGATTAAACGAATGGAACCATGCAGTTAATCTTGTAGGTATTGAGATGTGGAGAGATGATTCTGCAATTATTATGGAATATAAAAACTCTTGGGGGCCAACATGGGGAATTGACGGTTATGGTTATTTGTACGGCCCGATAGATATTGCAGTTTTCAATAAATGGGGCCACCCAGAAACTGCAGCAACAGGAGCGCCGACAACACAGCTTTGCACTGATGCAGACAGTGACGGCTTTTGCTGGTGGGGATTGGGATCTAAACCCTCAACTGGCTGCCCATCAAGTTGTGCAGGAAACAGTGTTGCAGATTGCGATGATTCAGATGCAAACAAACAAGGCTTAATTGATGGGTATATATGTGCTGACACTTCAGATGTAATTTCATCATGCACAACAATTAATTCGCCTGGGACATATTATTTGAGCGGGAATTTGGCAGCAAGCGGAAACTGCATTAACATTAACAGTGATAATGTAGCTTTAATGTGCAGTGGTGCAACAATAACAGGGACTGGAACAGGAACTGGCATAAAAATTGATGCACAATCTGATGTTAGAATTTATGATTGTAAATTAAACAATTTTAATATTGGCGTTGAAGTGTTAAACTCAGACGGGGTAATGTTAGCTGATTCAAGCGCAAGCAATTCAAACACAGGATTCAAAATAAGCGGGAGCGAAAACATAGTTGAGAAATACGGGATTTTAACCTCAAACGGAAAAGGCGTTGAATTAGTCAATTCAAATAATAATTATATTTATCAAAACACCTTCCAGTCAAACACATACGGAATTCACTTAACAAATTCAGTAGACAATGAATTCCAGGGGAATGTTATTAAAACATCAAGCAACACAGGATTTTATGCGGACAGCGCAAGTGATAATAATGAAATTGGAAACTTATATTCGTGCAGCTCATCTGTAAAGGACATTAATGACCAAGGCTCAAATGAGTATTATATAACTGCATGCAGTTCAGCCACAGGAACTTCTTGTGATTACACATGCTCAGTTGGGTGCACTAATTTGTACTGGCCTGCGACATACCCCGGGGGAGATGCGTATTATCCGGAAAGAATTAGGGAAACATCAGAAGAGGGCAAGCATTATTTTATAATTGATGCTTATGGCGGGACAATTAATTTATGCGAAGATGGCTACTATCCATTGGATTACCCAACACAGCAAATCTTGATTGGTACATATAATGTAGTGGTTGATTTTAAAAATTCAGAATTTGTCGGCAAAACAAGGGATTATGGGGATTATATTTTTGATCCGGGTGTATATCCGCCTTTTGGCAATTATCCATTGATAAGAGAGGATTATGAGGCTTGGTTTTCAAAAGGCACAATTAAGAATATGAAAATTTCAAATGTTTCTACTGGGATAGCGCTTATGGGAACTTCAGGCTCAACAATAACAACCTGGGACAATATTCATTTTGAGAATGTCAAGGTTGGCGCTTATGCAAGAAACTTGAAGATAATCAATTCAAAGTTTATAAATTGCGATGAATATGGTATTTATCTTTATGATGTAGAAGGAAACCAGTTGATTGTTGAGAATTCAGAATTTAGAAATATTGGGATTAATGGTATTTATACAAATGCAGTGTCAACAGTACAAATAGGTGGAACTGGAACAACTGACGGAGCTAAAGGAAATTACTTTGAAAATTGCAATAAAATCTATTTAATGAGGGGCGATACGACAGGAACCGACAATATTAGGCA
Source organism: Candidatus Micrarchaeia archaeon (assembly GCA_041653315.1). Classification (NCBI taxonomy): domain Archaea; kingdom Nanobdellati; phylum Microcaldota; class Candidatus Micrarchaeia; species Candidatus Micrarchaeia archaeon. The sequence continues at coordinate 38,679 of JBAZFO010000010.1, forward strand.
CAATGTTTTAGTTGATACTGGGCTAGAAACAGAGCTTGAAAATGTTAATATAATAAATAACACCATAATGTATTCTCCTTATTATGGGTTATATATCCCTACTTATGCAGCTGGAACCGTAGCTGTTCAAGATAATACCGTATGCGGAAGTGCTGGAACAAAAGACATATATGATCCGTCTACAAGAGGAACTTATTCAAACAATGCATGCGGCTCATCAACACCTAGCGGAAAATGTGTTTATACAGGCAATACATATTACAGGGATTTAGATGGTGACACTTATGGCAATCCATCAGTAACTTCAACAGGCGGTTGCCCGCCAACAGGTTATGTTTGGAGAGCTGGTGACTGTGATGATACAAATGCGGCCATAAATCCAGATGCGGAAGAGATTTGTGATAATAAAGATAACAATTGTGATGGAACAACAGATAATATAATAGATGATTGCGGTTCTGGTGTTTGCACTGGAACTAAATTATGTACTGCTGGAACCTGGGGAGTTTGCTCATCTTCAGGAAATGATGCAGGCATATGCGCAAAATGCAGTAATTTAGGAGTATCAGCATATGATGCAACACAAGATGCAGATTGTAATGATGGGTTATATTGTAATGGCGCAGAAGTTTGCACAGGAATTTATGCCTGTGGATCAGGAACACCAATAAATTGTGAAGCTAATAATTTAGCAGGAATTGCAACATGCTTAAACAATCCTGATGCAAATCCATTTACATGGGATTATTTTGCTGGATTTACGTCATCATGTAACGAAGCAACTGACTCATGCACATCAGGAACAATAGACTTAACACACACATGTTCAGTTGATACTTGCGGAGCAGAATGCGACGATACACATGTGTGTGCACCAACTGAATGTACACATTT
>JBAZFO010000011.1 GCA_041653315.1 Candidatus Micrarchaeia archaeon
GCCAGCTTGTAGTAGGGCGATACGGTAGGGACAAGCAGGGCAGACAGCGCATCAATAGCGCCTTGAATCGTATTAGGAGCGAACACATCATTTGTGTCCTCAATGACCAAGCTGCCCGGCACCTGCCAGAACGGGTCAGTTGACCCGGCCTGCAGCACCCGGCCCAGCGTGCCAAGCTCCAACCGTTCCAGAACGGACGCGCCACGGATGAGCAGGTCGCCCCTGGTGGTCAGTTTGGTGTTTGACAGGTTGGCGATATGACCTTGAAGCAGCTTGAACGTCATCAGCAGCGCAAACGGCGATACCCCGTCAATCGTGAATTGCGGGTCCTCGCCAATGCCGGATTTGAGGATGTTCTGCCAGGTGGTGTTTAGAATGTACAGCGCGGTGGGGTTTCCCTTGATGTACCCGATACTTCCATCCTGGAAGGTGGGGAGAGATGCAAAGTCGGCTACCGCGTCAACCTCGACCACGGCGAGGTTATGACCGCCGGCAGCTTCCTGACCGGATAGCATGATTTGTTTTACCACAAAGCCCATTTGGATGCCCTCCTTATTTAACAACAGGCAAGATGACGCTGCCGAAAAACCCCGCAGCTATACCGATAATGGCGGTCAAAACAACTACCCACAGGGTTTCCCAGCGTTTGCCGGGTTTGCTCTCCAGATTGGTCAGGCGTACTGTAAGTTCCTCGTGCTGCTTCTGGTTTTCCTTGGTCATTTGGTCAATTGACGCTTTTAGTTCGCCGTATTTCTCGGCGTTTTTCTCGTTGCCGTTCACATTGCTCATTGAAAGCTCCTTCAATGAAATTTTTATTTCAATAAGCAGCTCCCTGGTTGTTTCAAGCTCGCCTATTCGCCTGTCCGTATCGCTGGCCTTTCCGTCAAGGCGTACAATGGCGTCCTGGTGCTTCATCAGCAACTCCCGCATCTGTTCCGCTTCCATTATTTTATTGCCTCCAGCTCAACCGCAATGGCAACCGCATCGGCCCCCAATTTGCGGATACTGGCAATAATGGCAGTGGGTACTGGTTTTGGCGGGGTTACGGGGGGAATCTTTGCGCCAAGATACTGGCGGTCAATGTAGCCGATGAAGCCTTTGTACTCGCACTTAGCCCAATCAGCATTGACTTCAACAAGCACATTGACAACTTCCCCCCTTACAATGTCCCGCACCTTACCGCCCAGCTTGTTCATGGTCTTGTACAGGCCCAATCCGGCGGCGTACTTGGTGTTGATTTTTGCCTGGTAAAGCATTTTGATTCCCTCCAGTTCGTCAGCAATCGCGGTAAGTTGTTTGGAAAACGCCCTGAATTTATCAGCGGTTGTGTCCTTCTTGTACAGGCCAACCGGGATAGCGTAGTGCGTAAAGGTGTAGGGCATGGCAGAACGAATAACGCCCTCGCTGTGACCGGATGCATGAATGACCTGGTCCCAGCCGACAAAGTTTCCGGTATGGCTGAACCGGAGCAATTTCTTCTTGAACAAAACACAGGGTTTGTCGGGCATATCCTGAATGAGACCCTTTTCCACCCAATTATCTTCCCTGGTCCATTGCCCGGTCACATCCTGCCCCATGATGGGCCTGCCCGTGGCAATCTCCACGGCTTTGGCGGTCAATCCCCGGCAATCATAGGCCGGTCGCCTTCCCCATTTGCAGCCCAGGCAGTTCAGTTTTTTGCCGGACAGGACAGGGCAGTTGAGTTTGATTTTACTTGCCCAGGAGGGTTTGCTTTTCGCCACAGCCCGGCGATGTTCGGGGGTACAGGATTGGCCCCTGTCACCATAGATGTAGGGACAGCCAATAGCGTTGATTGTCCAGTTCACAAAGATTTCCGATGGCGTCATGCTGCATACCCCCTGTTCTGATAGTAAAGGATAATTCACTTCTTCGTCAGCCCCGGTGCGTTATTTCTTTAGCCATGCGTCAATCGCCCGGCTCCGGTCATCGCGCTTGTAGCCCAGCAGCACATAGGCATTCAGCAGACGGGATTTGAGGGTAGCGGCTTCGGACCGTGAGCGTTTGTATGTTTCGATATAAATGTCTTTGAAATAATCCGTTATGCCGTCTCCCGATACGCTTCCCTTCGCGTCCTTCGGGTCCTTCCCGCCGTAGTGGTCCAGCAGCTCTTGCATCAGCGCCTTTAAGTTGGCGCCGGTGAGAATCGCTGCGCGGTATTTATCGTACCGGCTGTACTTAAACTCCTGTGACCAATCCCCCGCTGCCTTCCGCGCTTCCCATTCCTTGACGGTCCAGTATGCCCCGCCTTCAGGCTTGCCTTCGCGGGTGTCAAGAATCTCCACGGCCTTGCCAAACGCTATCTCCTCGGCCTTGTACAATTCCTTTATCTCGTCCCGCGTCCCGCCGTATGCCTTTTTGCTGTCAATGCCGGATTTGATAATCGCATCGTAGTATTCAAGTGCCTTGTCTGCTTCCCCTGCCATGAGCGCGTCCACATACCGCTCATAAATCAGGGACGCAGGCGTTCCCCCGTCACCAACCACGATGCGCGGGTCCAGCGTGTCGATGACCGACATAACATCCCGGTAGATGTTCGCAACCGGAATGCCTGTCGCGGTTGACAGCGCGGTAATCGTGTTGGTAATCAGCTTGGTCGATACCTTCGCGTCCGTTCCGTTGAACACTTTCAGCCATCCCTGCGCGGCCCATATCAGCCTTTGCACGGCCTGCAGGTCAGGGCGGGAAGGCGCATAACCACCGGCAATGCCCCAGATGTCCTTGCCAAAGGGAATCATGTTAAGCGGGTTGGTGTTGTCAAAGATGTTTGATTCAAAGAAGTTCCCGCCCACCCCGGCAACCTTGTTCCAGTAGCTTTTCCAGAAGCCCTCCCAGCCCTTTTCCTTTTCCTTGTCGCGGAGGGCATCCGCCAAGCCTGCCGCCATGGCAACCAGGATAGAGGTCGCGACAAAGGTCACGCCTGTACGAGCCAAACGCCCCTTGTCTCCACTCTTGGCAGCGTTCACCAACAAATTGTAGCTCTTAATCGGTTCCGCCATGAAGCTGGTGGAAATCTTGACCAGGCTGTCCCTGTCCCGCATGATTTGGGGGCGATGGAACACGGTGTCAACCACCTGGGTGCGGTCAATCACATCAATCAGGCGGTCACCAACAGCCTTGAAAAAGTCCTCGCCGCGTTTGTCTCCCCGATAATTCTGCCCCACTTCAAGCTCAACCGCGTTCCAAAGTACGCCCATCGTAAAATCGTCTGCAATGCCAGCGGGTTTAAGGGCAAGCTCCTGGGCCTTCCGCAGCGGGTTATCCCTGCCGCCGACAAGGTCAACCATCTCGCGCCCAATCTGCATATCGTAGTAACCCAGGTGCTTCCACATGGCTATTGGCGCGTACTTCCTTGCCATCTGCATGCCGCGCTTGGGGCTTTTGGTATACGCCGCCGCCATGTACGCCGGGTTAATCATGGAGGCTGCCCTCGTGTAAGAAGCGTGTTGCTGAAGGACCACGCGGATGTTTCCGGCTACGGCTGCGGTCTTGAATTTGCCAACCATCGAATTGACCATGCCGATAAACCCGGTTGCGGCATTTGTTCCCTTGATGCCGTTGACGGCCTTCAGCAGGTTGATGAAGTAGGATTTTGCGTCCTTGCCAAGAGTGCGCTCAATGCTGCCCTTCACGCTGTCATTGTGCGTGTTCCCGCTTGCGTCCACAACCTCTCTATTATAATTGAACCACTTCATTGCGTTGGTCAGCGGCACGGCAAAGGCGTTGTAATTCGCCATGTCCGTCACATGGCGTGATACGGTGTCGAAGATGTCGGAAATGATGATGGGGTTGTTCGCGCCCTTGATGACATTCTTGGTCATGCCCTGATTGATGATGGCATTAATCATCTCGTTCTTGCTGGGGTCCTGCGCCAGGGTAAAGTTGGTGTCTGAGTGAATCGGGTAATAGTTCGGGTCAACGAATTTCAGGTATCCGTACAGCGCCATAGATACCTCGTTGCCCCACTCGCTTGATACAGTATTAAGGAAGGTCGCAATCTCATCGGCAGCGGCCTTCTGCTGCGCTGTCAGGGTATCGGTAATCCGCATGACCTCGGCTTCGTTCACGCCCACCGGGTCTTTCTGCCAGAGCTGCGCTTCCTTCCCGGCCTTGCGGGATTTAATCTGCTCAATGCTGATGCCCTTGCCGTAAATGTGACCTCTTGCCTGGTCGCGCTTGTTGAGCAGGTACAGCTCCATCATTTGCCCCGTTGTCAGATGCACCTTCCCGCGCTCAAGGTCAAAGCTGCGTACTTCGGCGTTCTTTCCGGACCAGTTCGCAATGCCGAAGTCTTTATATTTCTTGTCAAGCTCCAGGAAGAAGTCCCTTGCCTGCACCGTGTTCCTGACAAGCTTCCCGAATCCTTTTTTGTAAAGGGACGAAAGGATTGCCTTTGACTTCTCCCCAAGCTGCTCAAAGAAGCTGAACGAATCCATCATGTCCAGATTGAGGAAGGAGCTTAGACGCTCAATCGCGGGGCCGTGCAGCTTCTTGTCCTTTTTTCCGGCAAGGTCTGCAAGCGTACCGTCAGCTACTTCAGCAACGGTTTCCGCATTGTCCATGTCAATCATCTTGTTTGCGGTGGTCACAGCGGTATGGACCATCCGCATGATTTTATCCAGCGCTGCCAGTTCATCCGGGTTCATGTCCCTGTACCGCACAACGGAATCATTCCGGGTTATCAGGTCCTGAATCATCGGGGCAAGGTCGGGGTCAATGTTCATCACAAAGTCAGGCGATGCAATCTCGCCGTTGTTGACGGCAAAGGCATCGGCGTTCTGCATCTGAATCAAAAGCTGCCCCATCGCTTCTTGCCAGGATTTAGAGCGCTTGGAGGTAACCTCGGTCCCGTCAGTTTTTGTCCATGACATATCCAGAGCTTCAAGCAATCCGGACACCGTCCGGCGCAGGGCTTCCGGTATGTGGTGCTTCTTGTCCGGCGTCATCAGCCATTTACGCAGTTCGTTGGCAATGTCCTCGGTTCTGCCGATTAGCTTCCCGCGCCTATCGCTGCCCTTGATTTTGGCTCGATATGCAGCCTGCCGTTCCTGCCCCTTCTCTAACTGCGCCTTGTAGACCTTCTCCCTCTCCCGTTCCACCACGCTCCGCAGCGGACCGGACATTTCCAGGTTGAACAGAATGCGGTCAGCCTTGTCCAGCTTGTCCTTCAGGGCAATAATATCGGCGCGTACTTCGTTCTTCTCCGTCTGCGGGGCCTTGTTGATATAGAGCTGTCTGCGCTTTTCAAGCAGCGCGTTCAGCTCGCCCTCAACGCGGTTGTACATATCGGCAGACTTGCGGTACTTCTCCACGTTCTTCTTTTCCGCGTCCGTCTGGGCAACCTGGCCGAATGCCCCGGCCAGAATCGCGCGGGGGGAGGGGAGGGAGTTTTCGGGGTCGCGCTCGGAATAGCGGATGTCGTTGGTTGCGGGGTTGAAACGTTGGGAGAGGGGGATGGGTTTGCCTGAGTCATCGTAGGTCACGGGGTCGGCAGACTTGATTTGGTCAGGAGAGAACACTATCTTGATGTCATCCATTGGCCCCCCGTCTTGGACATTCTTAATCAAGACAGAGTCATACCCGCCGGACAAACCCCTCATAACTATCTTGTAAAAAGCATCTGTGCGAATCTCGCTATTTTCGTTGTCATAAACATACGGGTTCTGCATTTTGAGTTTGGCGTTCACAACGCTTGCGTCTATTGTGTCTGAAAAACCGGAAGCGCCGAATGCGTCATACAGTTTTTGAGTGATGTCATCAACAATGTTGAACACATCATCATTTTTTGGGAGAGCCTTGAGAACCTCATCAGTTATGGAATCTGCCCGTACCTCAGAAGCAACCTCATACAAACTTGGGTAGGGAATATCCTTTTCTGCATAGAAAAAGGCGCTTCCATCTCTGCGTAGCATATCAAGGTTTCTCGATACGCCTTTCGGCACTTTTTCAAGCAATGGCGAGAATATCTCGGCAAGTTTTACGCTATATTTTTTAGCCTTTTCCAAGTTAACCGATTTCTTGGCATATCTGTTGGCTGTTTCTTCGGAAGCGAAATAGAAGCCAAGGTATGCACTTGGCGCTTTTGTGTTTAAACCGCGCTTCTCAGGATTGAAACGGTTTCCTTCTAAAACGCCGCCCGCAAGTCCATGCACCCCTGTTTCGTTGTACCCAGCCGCCTTCGCCGCTTCTTCCACCAACCTCTGCTGTTCGGCGGTATCGCCATTCTCAACGGCAGCAAGGTACTGGTTGTCCCGCTCCGCAAACTTCGTGCCATCGTTCTTGCCCTGTTTTAGGGCATCCTGTGCGTTCCGCTTCGGGGTAAGGGTTTCTGCCTTGCCCGTGGCTGCATCGCTCTGCGCGCCCTCTGCGGGGGTCAGCGCGTTCCTCATCATCGTGTCCCATTGCGCCTGAAGGTCACCGACATACTGCAAAGCGCCGTTCTTCAGTTCCATCAGGGCCTTGGCTTCCGCAAAAGACGGCTGCATCCGTTTCAACCTGTCCTGGATACCCTTGACGAAGTCGGATACCCAGCTCTTGAATTTCTCAAACAGAGTCTTGTTCCCGGTCATGATGCCCTTGAACACATCGGAATTGAGCAGCATCATTTCAGAGCCGTCAGCAACCACCTCTTCCATCGCGTCTGCAATGGACAGGGCGCCCTTCCTGGCTCTTCCCAGCTTCTGCTGAATCAAATCGTCCACGCTCTGCCCCTGCAAGGCAAGGGTCTTGAATACGGCATCCTCAAAGGTCCTGAAAAGCTCCGGATTGGTTGCCTTCAGGAAATGGCTGAATTCATGGCCCATGACCTTCGGGAGGGTGTAGCTGGCAGCTGCGCCGGCAGCGTTCATCTTCTCCTTCGCGTTCTGAAGCCCTGCGTTAATGTCGAAGCGGAACAGCCCGGTTTCAGGGTTAAAGCTGCCCTGCTCCTGGATGTACTTTCCTTCCGCGTCTGTTTCTGACGCGAATATTTCAGCGTTGATGCCCAGCAGCCGCGCAAACTGGCTGATATGCTTGGTCAGCGCCTTTTGCTCGGTATCCAGGGTTTTTACATCAGGAAGTACCCTGACTGTTCCGTTACCAGGCCGCAGCATCTTCAATACCTTCGCGGCCCTGGCCTTATCCGCTTCAAAGTCGGCAGCGCCTTTGCCTGCATCAAACGCGGCCTTGATGGTATCAGGAGCAAGCGCCTTGACCGCGTCAGAGTTGTTCAACGCGGATTCTGTTCCGGTCATCCCCGCCGCGTATGCGGTTTCAAAGGCAAGGGAATATGATTCTTCGTCCAGGTCCGGGTTATTCGCCTTGTGCTGTGCCGCAACCTCGTTCCCGCTGGTGACGGTCTTGTAGGCAACCTTTTTATCGCCAACGGTCAGGACCTTCCTGCCGGTGGTCGCTTCCTCTTTCCCTGTCTGCTCAACCGCGCCCGGAACGATGCCTTCGGATTCAAGCATGGTTTTACGGTCTGTTACAGGCGCTTGTAAAGGCCCTTTTTCGGGCAATACAGGGGCTTGCTCCTGCGGCTCTATCATAGTCGCCTCTGCCCTGGTTTCGCCCTCGGTGCGGGTTACAGGCGCTTCAATCGGAAGGGCAGACACGGCTTCAATTTCAGGCGCGATTTCTTCCATCGCTTTCGTGATTTCTTCCGGTGTCATGTTGTCTTTGTTTGCGATGATGGCATCCATTTGAGATTTCAGCTCTGCCAGCCTCTGCCCCTGCGTCATGGTGGGTTTTTCCACCTCTTGTTCCGGCTCGGCCTGCTCAACCGTTGGCTGCTTGTCCAGCTCCGTCTGAAGCTGCGCCCTCTTGTTCTGGCTGTATTCAGGTGAAGGCGTATCGTCAATGGCTTCGGGCTTCATCCCATACGCCTGATTCAGCCTGTCAACATAGTCCAGGTATTCAGCTTCGCCGGGCTTTACGCCCATGCCTGCATCGTCCATGATGCCGCTGTATGCGTCATTTATAGAGCTATCAACCTTCTCGCCCCTGGATGCAATCGCAGTTGTGATGGTGACAGGCCCGCCAAGAATACCGCCAGCGGCAGCGCCCATTGCAACTTGCGTTCCAAGCTCCTGCCGCCATTGCGCGTTTGCCATTTCCGTAATCTGTTTGTTGGTCTTGCCGGGATTCTCTTCCTTGATTTTCTTCCATGACTTGAAAAACTCTGAAGAATTGCCGCGCAGGTAGTTGTCCATAATCAGGTTGGCAAACGCGCTTGCGCCTTCTTCTGAACCTTCGGCAATCACGTTCTTGAAGAAGTATTTTAGAGCGCTTTTCGGATTGCTCATAAGAGCTTCGAGGGAATACTTCTCCGTCAGCCATTCGATAGCGCCCGCGCCAATGGATAGTATTGCCGCCGTTCCCCTGTCCGTTCCGTCCATCAGCGCCGCCCTGTATGAAGAGCTGGTGGCATTGGAGGACATAGCAAACAGCGTCAGCCCTCGGCTTCCGACAAGCCCGCCAAGCCCGATAGACACTCCGTTATCGCGCATGGAAGTAATCAGGTCATACACAAGTGAGCCAAGCGGTTTACCAAGCACCGATGCGCCCAGACGTTCACCGGCTATCTTGCTCTGTGTTGCCTGAATCGTCTGGCTGGCAACTCCCACGTCAAACGATGGGGAATAAGGAGAATCAGACATTAACTGGAACGGGGTCATAACCGCGTTCACCAGGTATTGCCCGCCTGCCATAAGCCAGGCCCAAACATGGTTCTCTTTTGCGTAGGCTTCCCATTCCTTGACGTTCCCGGCCTGCCGCCTGAACAGGAAAAGCTCTTTGTAATCGTCCAGGAAGGTCAGCGCTTCGTCATAACTTCCCTCGTTGTGAAGCGTGTTGAAGATGAGTTTCTCGTCCTCTGAAAGCGTCTCCCAGCCGTGAGAATCTATGCTCTCGCCTATGTTTCCGCGCGCGTTGATGTATTCGTAGGCAATCGCTGAAAGTGCCTGCTGCTTTTCGTTTCCTTCCTTGTCGATGGCAAGGGCTTCAAGGTCCGTATAGCTAAACTCCGCGGTTGCCGGGAGACCAAGCAAGGCATATACGGATTTCTGCGGGTCATAGCCGGCCTTATCAAAGTCAAATGTCGATGACTTTAATACATCGGCCCATTTTTCAGCGTTCTCAATGTCTTTCTGCTGAATACGGAAGTATTCTCTTTCCCCTTTTAGCAAAGACGATTGCATGAGCGCGTCATCGTACTGCGCTTGCTTTGCCTGCGCTTCCGTGAATGCTACTTTGCTTGCGTCCCCTTCTCCTGCCCCCGCAAACTCCATAGCCTGCGTGTTTAGGGTGGTTATTTCCTGTTCAAGCGTTGGTATGCTCACATCAAGAACGCCTATCTCGCTGGAAAGCCGCGCCTGACGCTGGACCGCGCCTTCCTTGTAGTTAAGTGAATACCAGTCATCCAATACCTTTGTCATCTTGTTCCCGGCTGGTACTGCTATGCGCTCCTGGCTAAGCGCCGCTTTGACTTCGGTTTCGCTCATGTACGGAAGCGCGTACTTGGGATTGTTGTAATTCTTGATGTTGTACTCGATGGTCTTACCAAAGTCCCTTACTTTATCCGGCTGTCCTTTCCTGCCCGCAAGGTCAATGGGACCCCAGAATTTATCATATGCGCGGTCTGATGCCGTTTCTACCGGCGCTGTCTTGGCTGTTGCTTTCGCCGCGTAATCCCGCCATGTAAGCCCGCCTGATGTTCCTTTGGCGGGGTCATAACCGCCGCCGCCATACGAAACATCACGCGCTCCGGCCGATGCAGCTCTCCTTGTATCTCCAGGCAAGCGCATGGATGCGGGTATCCCTTTCTCTTGCTCTTGTTCGCGCTTCCAGTATTCAGCGTCAAGAGCGTCATCCTGTGTCTGTGGCGTTCCCTTGTTCGTGTTAAATTGGTCCGGGGTAATCGGAGCGCCCGGGAAAGATACGGTTGGTTTAACCGTTTGCTTCGGTGCAAGCGATTCAGGCGTAACGTCTGGCTTTCTCGACGCGAACCCTTTGACAATCTCACCGTATCTCCTGGCAACCTCGTCCATTGAGCCGTTGCCGTATTCATATCCTTGCCTTTTGTTAAAGTCATACGCGGCCTGCGCTTCTTTTTGACCTGTTTTCGCCCGTTGTTCAAGGCTGAACATCTGGCCGGTGAAGTTGGGGTCAGCCTTTTTCAATTCTTCAACATATGAATTGTATCCGTCCGGGACGGAGTTCTGCTCCGAAAGGAATCTATCATTGAGCATCTGCCTACGCTGATACCAGGGGTTGCGCTTATAAGCCTCGCTCTCGTCCGGCTTTTCCTTGGCAACCATGTCCTGGTATCTTTTTTGCTGGCTTTTTTCGTACTCTAATGAGGCCCTTACTTTTTTGCGGAATTCTTCGTAAGTGTTTGCCATTCATTACCTCTTTCAGAGCCATTTCCAGGGCGGGGTAGGATTGAGCGTTTCATAAACGTTCAGCGTGCCAAGCTGGTCAGCCGTGAGATTCGGCGGCTCTATATTTATCTGCGGGTCTGGCGTTTTATTGTCCACGCTTGACATAACCGCCCGGCGAAGGGCATAGGCGTCAGACGCAGACATCCCGCTTGCAATCAGGCCGTTGATGTAATTGTTCAGCGCACCGTCGCCGCCATCCAAAAACGCGCCAATCGCTCCGTCTAATTGAGAGTCGGAATAATCGTTCCCTGCACGCCCGCGCCCGCCCCCGCCCCCGCTTCTTGCCGCCGCCTTTGCAGCAAGAGCGTCCTTATATGCCCGGTCATCCCCAAACTTGCCATAGTCGAAATTGCGGGAATCAGAATACTCGCCGTAGTTTGTGGCGCGGTTATTCTGGTAATCGCCCACGCTGTCCCGGTATCTCTGATAGTCCATGCTGGCGTTGTCCTGGGTAAGACCATACAAGTCCATATCATTGGCCTGTTCCCCCTGATACCTGGCATAAGCGTTCTGCTCCAACTGCGGCAGCGCGTCATTCATCCGGTCCATGTAATTCAGGTTGGCCTGCTGACCCACAGCGCCAATGGAGGCTGAGCCATAGCCCCCGGTCATGCCGGAAGCCAGCGCGTTGCCCTGTGACAATGCCTGCCGCGCCCCTGCCGTGTACTGCTCCTTGTATTGCTGATACATCGGGTCATTGTTTATATCGTAGTTGTAGGGCTTCCTGTTGGCGATTTCCGCATACATCGCCTTCGCCTTTTCTTCCCATTCACTTTGATACGGGTCAGGGCGATTGTTGCGCTCGCGCCTAAAGCGATTCCAGGCGTTATCCGTCCTGGTGCTTGGATTAAATGCCATAACGCCCTCCTACTTATTCAGCTTGTAAACCCGGTCATCGTTCCATTTGCCATAGTTGAAATCGCGCTGGTCGGAATATACGCCATAGTTGAAGTCGCGGTCTGCCTGCCAATCGCCTACCTGGTCGCGGTACTGTCCGTAGGCGTTCTGCTCGTTCTGCTGGGTGATGCCATACAGGTCCAGAAGCGCCTGCCCCTGGTCCTGGTAGCGCCCGTATGCCCGATTCTCCAGCCCTGGGATGGTCCCGGCAAGCTGATTCATGTAGCCCTGATATGCCTGTTGTGAAGCGGTCTGCGCCACAGAGCTGTTAAAGCCGCCCGTCCTCGCGCTGGCCATGCCCATAGCGTCCTGGCTGGCCTGCTGCCCTTGCTGCGTGTACATATCCTTGTACTGCTGGTACATCGCATCGCCGTTCATGTCATACGCAAAATCAGGGCGGTTCTCTATCTGTCCATACAGGGAATCAAGCTCGTCTTGCCAGTTGGAAACATACGCGCCGGGTTTGTCCTTCTTTCCGGCAGCATAGGTATTCCAGGCATTGTTCGTCTGGCTGTTCGGCTTCCATGTATTGCTTGCCATGCTCGTTACCCTCCATGTTTCCAGCGTAGCACCTGCTATGTGCGTTTATCAGCCCCGGTCAGGTCAGGCGCTCCCACATATAGTAGGACCGGTATTTTGGCAGAGTGCTTCCGCTTTCGGTGGCGCCGCCCAGCTCAATGCCGTTTGTTGCGGTAGACCCGGACGCGCCCGGAGCATAGTCGGCTTCAAGGTAATCGGTGGCGTAGGCGCTTAACCCCGATTTAATCTTTGATTTACCGCCTGAAGAAAGTTTAGCGTAGCCAGCGCTTCCCAATGAGAACGAGTGAGAAGATGCTCCACCTTCGTCACCCGTTCCGCCCGGCACATGGTTTACTCCGGCTGCCATCGGGAAGGTTTCTTCCGGCAGCGCATACCAGGTTGTGCCTGTCCAGATTGTTGAAGGGTCCGTATCATCCCGCGAAATGTAGAGCTGACCCACCTTGATAGCGCAGACCGGGTCCCCGCCCAGCGTCATTAATGACCAGACAACTTTGAGCAAATCGGCAGTATCGGCATACCCGCCAAACGCCGCCCCGCTTCCGCCCTCCTTGAAGTTGAGCGTGACGGTTTCCTGGGGGATGAGCGCGGTATAGATATACTCCGTTCCCACGGTGTCCACGGCCTTGATTTGCGCGTTGTAGGAAACGTTGACCGCCAACGCCCCGCCCAGGAGGACGGATTTAATAGCTGTGCCGCCGGTCATGTCGGACCATGCGCCATATGCCCCGCCAACAATGCCATACCGCCCCTGGAGCGTGACCGCGTTTTCGCCGGCAACGCTGCTGCATACGCCCGTTGCTTTCAGGAAGATGTATGTGCCAGCGTCATCTTCATCCCCTGACGAATCAGCGCGGTATGCTTCAATGCCGGTCAGGGAAGGCGCTGAATACGGCTCTATGTGAACCGTGATGCTCTTGCTGCCCGTCCTTCCGCGCCCGTCCGTGATGACCGCGTTGATGGGCACATCCCCGGACAAGGCGATAGGGTCAAACAGCGCCGTAATCGGTGTTCCGCTTGCTGTTACTTGGACGCCGTTTATCGTGACCTTGCGGGTGGATATGGGCGATTCATAGGCAAGCGTTTCGTCAGACAGTGTGACAAGGAGCTTTGTCTTGCCCTGTATATGCTTCGTGAATGTTCCGGGCAGCCCGTTCAGGTCCAGCGCCGCGACAACGCTTCCCAGGACAGGGTAAGCGTCTGCGGAAAGCGTCATCGTTACGGTGTCCGTCTGGTCCGTTCCCATCTGTGTCGCGCCGGAATAGGTTTTTAGGGTGCAGGTGATAACGCGGGATACATTGTTTGGTATCGCTTCCTGCCATGCCAGCGGGATGGTGAAGTCCTTATAGGTCACGCCGGCGGCAAGCGTATACTCAACCGTTGTAACGCCCGTCATGGAGAAGTAAACCTTGTGCGTGTAGGATGAGGACGCGATGGACAGATTCGCCCGGACAACGCCCCCGGCAGGGCAGGTGGTCTTGTTCAGGGTCACGGTGGATGCAGGGAGCGTATAGTCAATGACAATCCTGACATTGGAATACTGGAGCGTTGCCGTAATGCTGCCAACAGAAGCGGTTGACCCTGACCCCTTGAAGACCCAGGTAAACCCAACGCTGCTATCGCCGGGGGCAACCTTCGCCTTTACATTGCGGCTTCCGCTGAAAAAAGAGCCGTCAAGCGTTCTGATGGTGTAGTTCGTGCCGCCAACCGTTGCGGTCAGCGTGGCGCTGTTTATAATTGAGCCAACCGGGATTGTCGAAAAATTGAAGTATTTCGTCTGCGTTGATGTCGAAGGGCCGGAAGTGCGAACATTATCGCCGGGCGGGTTTAGAAACTCAACAACCCATGAGCTTTGCTGCTGGAAGTCTGCGATGGTTACTGTCTTGCTTGCCATACCATCACGCCCCTATCCATTTGATAGTGAAGCCGTAACGGTGGTCAATCTGCCATTTGCCGCCAATGGACATCCTGGTAACAAGGCTGATTTCGTTGATGTAGAGCTGATTGTCCGTTACCCAGGCCACTTTCACATCGTTGTGCCAGAAGGTCAGCGCGTCAGAAGTGAAGGTAGCAAGGAGCTTGGCGCGGTTTAATACCTGTTCCCCGTTGACCGTCATCGTGGTTAAGTCCTCGCCTACGGCAACACCATAGCGCGGAACATCAATACCGCCAATGCTCTCAAAGTAAAGCAGCCCGGATTTAATATACTGATTAGAATTAAGCTGATAGTTTGTGACAACGCCAAGCTGTTCAAGAAGGGTGACGGTTTCGTTGAACATATATTCTTGCAATACGCCTGTCGCATTGGTGGTAATCGTGTTCAAGAGGTTTTGTGAGAATGTTCCATAGGTACTCTCTGCCGTGTATACCCCCGCATATACCTCTACCAGCTGGTCCATAACTGCGCTTACATCGTGCGCGGTCCTAACGATAAGGCTTTTCAGTTCGGAATACCCGGCTGCCGCCTGGGTAGCGGTCTGTACCGCTGCCGCGTTTGTGGCAAGGGTTTTGAGCGCTTCGTCTTTGAAGTTTTCAGGCCCAATGTTCTGCAGCGCAACATTAAGCTGCCTGCTCATTTGATGCAGGTAGGAATACAGGTTGGCTATCTTGTTAGCGTCAGCGCCCTGTAAGGCGGTAGGCGGCAAAAACTCTTTCATATTCCATCACCACCATCCTCCATAATCTTGGCAATGGAGAAAACCCTCATATCGCCAGCGCCAGCCAGCTTGATTTGGAAGTGGTCACAGCGCCGGGGGATGATGGGATAGTTTACGGTTGTGACGATAACCCCGCCTGTAGTTGTACCAAGCGATACCCATGTGCCGGAAGAATCATATTGAATATATGCCGTGAAGGTGGAGCCTGATGCCAGCTTCAGGCGTATGTTCATGCGCCCTACATACTTCTGGCTTGGCAGCTCGTATCCCATCACGCCCGATTCAAGCACCCAGGATACCGCGCTCGCTTCCGCTGTGCCTACGCTGCCAAGCATGGAATATATCTTGGTGACAAGGGTAGGCGGGGTCCCAGCAACGGTGACAGGCGTAGCGGCGTACAGCTCGTCCTTGACGGTGCAGAAGTCTATGACCTGAAGCGTATCCTCTTTATGCCATATCCTCTTGGCGGTATCCAGGGTAAACAGCTCCCAGGCGTTTGCAGCGTTCTTCATGCTGATGTACATTACATCCTTGACCGCCCCGGCAACGGCAGCGGAATACAGCCCCGTTCCCAGGGCAGCGGATACCGCAACCGGCAGGCTCCCGTCATACGCCATGACCTCTGACCGCGCCTTGTAGTACAGGATTTCATTCACGATGACCATGCTCTTGTTGCTTCCGTCTTGGACCCCGCGCAGCGTGGTTGTTTCTATCTGGTAATTCGCCGGGTAGTTGCCGTAAACCCGGTGCAGGCAGTTTTCCTTAAAGAACAGCGGCATACCCAGGTGTGTAATCGCGCCTGTAAACTTACCGTCTGTGCCTACGGATACCGCATAACTATCCATTGCGTTCCCGGCATAGGAGCGCCAATTCTTGAAGTCACCCAGGCGGCAGGCGTATATCTCGTTGACAGGCTCGTTATCAACCACGCCGTATTTACATCCCCACAAGCGATTTTCACTCTCGGTGAGATAGTCCATGTCCGGCATGGTCCTTGATATGGTCAGCGGAGCGCCTTCCGTGGCGGTCTGCGTATGCACCCAGCCCAGGGCGCCGGAAATAACGATGTAATCATCCCCGCGATAACGGACAAAGTTGTACCCGTTCAGCGATGCAAGCTCGGCAGCTTCATCCGGGTCAACGGACGCGCTCAATGCCCCCGCAATCTTAATGCCGTCATACTGAGCAAAGCCCACGCCAATCCCGGTTGCCGCTATCTTGGTATAGGTAGTAGGGATAGCGGTCCATGTTTCAGACAGCGTAGAGTACCGCTTCAATTCAACGGTGGGATACGCGGATATATCTATCCAGTAATCGCCATCAGCAGGCTCCGTAGGTGCTGTGACGCTCGCCGTTGGCGTAGATTCAAGGTCTGAACCGTCTGCCCTGGAAGGCTGGTATGTAATATCCCCGCTTGTCAGCGTGACGGTATTCTCGATGTTTCCGTACTCGGTCAGGTCTGCCGTGTTGACCCACTTCTTATCAGGCAGAATCACGATATACGCGCCCATGCTATACAGCCGCTTGGGTGTGTACCCTGCCGCTACAGACAGCACCAGGCCGGTCACAGGCAGCGCGTTGACATACAGGGTAGCGCCATCCACATAGCACAGCACATCCCTTGAAATCATAGCAGAGTAGGCCGCAGGTGATACCGCCAATGCCCTCTTGACGCGCTGGGCCAGCAGGGGATAGTCACGCGCTGATGTGTTCGTGGTATCGTAAAAATCAGAATCAGGTATCCGGGGGTTATGGTTATATCCCCCGAATACCTCTGTCATGCTCTTATACTGTTGTGTTGGTTGAAATTGAAGGTATTTCATAGCGTAAAGTGCGTTGCTGGCGCACAGGGCGGGAAAGTGCGGTTAAGATGGTTCGCAAGCTCTTGCCATGCTACGTTGAATTCCTGGGATTCGATGTTGTAAGAATTCCAATCCCGGTTATACCGGCTGATTTTCATGCTCAAAAAGGCAATGTACAGCTCGGCATCATACGGGACAGGAGCAAGGAGCACCGTGGTATCCACGATGTTGGAAGCGTAAGAGGTCCAGGTTTCTTCTGCCCAGGACGCAAGCGCATCCTCCGGGTTTTCCAACAGCCCGGCTGCAAGCGCCTTGTAAGGCTTGTTGTCGTAAGAGATAAGCTCGTTGAGCGTGTATTCATGTTCTGAATCGTACTCGTCATAAGGGTTGACCTTCCTGACCAGTTGCCAATAAACCTTAGTATCCAGCTCGGAAAGCCAGGCTATAATCTGCGCAGCCGTATAGTTGTGCGGCTTCAGCGCGGTTACGGCAGCGGTGACTTCAGCAATGGTCATTTAGTCCCCCTTATCTCTCGCCAATCTTGAAATCGCCCTGCATTTCCTGGGAGAGTACGGCATGCGCTTCCTCGGATTTGATGGTCTGACGCAGCACAAGGTATGCGGGATAGGGAAGTGTGATTTGCGTTCCGCGCTTGAAATAGGCTTCATACTTGCCTACGCTGACGGGAATCATCTGATTTTCACCGGCGTTTCCCCTCGGCATGGTGTATTTCACCATAACATCCCAAAGGTCTTTGACGGGGGCCTTAGCAGGCGCAGGGGCGGTTCTCGCCGCAATCGCTTCTTCGTAGAGCTTCTTATAGTCCGGTTCTTCGCCCTCCACAATCTTGGCCGCCTTGTATTCCATCGGCTGTACCTTTGGCTCTACAGCCACAGCCGGCTTGACATTGCGCGTCTTGGGCGCAGGCGGTTCGCGGAAGTTAGCAGAAGTGTTCAGGTTCAATTTATCCGGCCCAATGTCCATGCGATTACTCCTTTGCATTGGGGGGAGAGGTTTCCCCCTCCCCCGTGTTATCAGTCAGTTATCAGTTGGCGGCTGCGGTGGCAGAGTAGGAGGATACGCACTCCAAACGAATCAAGCGGTCATGGTACACAATCTTGGCAGCAGCTTCGAACTTGCCGCCGATGGTGCTGAACTGATTGAGGGGTCCGCCGACCTGTTCAGCGGTCTTGATGATGGTTTCGATGCCTGCGCCTTCGGGGTCAACGATGTTGAACGCGTCTTTGGCAAAGAACAGGCAGGGGAAGATGGAGATACCGGCAGCTCCGCCTTCGCCGGGATAAATCACGTCAGCGCCAGCCGGGGGATTGCTCGCGGCTTCTGCAGCAGCGGCAGACGTAGCATCAAGGACAATGGTGGTCGTGGTCGCGCTCAATACTTCGAAATGCAGACCACCGATAATCAGCTCGCGCCCGGACAGGGCGGTCACATCGTCAGCGGTCAGCGTTTCGGTCAGGGTGATGGTGTTCGTGCCAGCGTCATAGCTGGTCACGGTCAGCGTCCGGGCGGCAGCGGAGAGGTCCGCGCCCCGGATGATGGGGGCCAGGGTAGACTTGATGAAGCGGATACCGTTCATTTCGCCCAGCTCATTGGTAAACAGCTCTTTTACGGCTGCATACTTGTGCGCTTCCTGCCATTGCGGGTTCTTGGCAGGGTCCCGGATGTCCTTTGCGATATAGGGATGAATCACGCCAACGTAATTCATGCCATCGAAGGTAGGCGCGTCAGCTGCTTCAAACCTGGTCACAACCTGCGCCATCATGTCAGCCGTAATTCCAGACCAGGTAGTCGCTGCGTTGGACAGCAGGTGCCGGGCAGCAGGCGTAGACACATAGGCGTTGGAGCTGTTCAGGTTGATTGCGTCTGCATAAAGGGTATTGGTTCCTTCAAGCAGCGCAGTACGGATAAGCTTCTCATAGGACCTGGCCAGGGACGCGCCGATTTCCTGTGTAGCGCCCAGGATGACAGGCTTGTTGTGATGCTTTTCCAGCTTCTTCGTGGTCGCAACGTACAGGCCATGCTCGGTGAGCGTGGTGGTGACGTAGGATTCGCCGAATTTTTTTCCGGTCGGAATTACGCCCTCAACAAGCTGGTCAGCGTCGGGCAACGTGTTCCACTTGGACCACTCGATGATGATGCCCTGGTTGTCCGGGATGCTCTGCTTGTTGCCAAGCTGCGCGAAAATGAGGTTCTCACGCGCATTGACCAGCATGACAGTATCCCAGAAGGTTTTCATGCCGATGGAAAGGCTGTTGTCTGCGTCAAACGCAGTTGTAGCGCCCGTATAGGCGTTGATGTAGGTGCCGGTTGCGGATACGAGGGAGCCGGCGTCAGCAAAGAGCTGGAGGTTCAGCTTAATCTTCATGGTGGCAGTCCTTTCTCAATGAAGCGCTTTACGCTTCAAAAGGTGACCGCCCCCGCTTAACAAGGTCCATTGCTTTTCTCATTCGGTCGGGCGCCCAGTTATGCGGGTCATCGGTCAGGTTGGGAGCATTTGAGTTTTGAGAAAGGCCGTTTTCACTTGGACGGAAGGCCCCGGCAGACATAGCGTTTGACAGCTTCTCGGCGGTCTTTTGTGCGGTGAACTGCATCGCCCCGCCAATGATTTCGTCCTGATGGACGAGCTGGTACGCTTTCATCACAGGGATTCTCACTTCAGGCCGGGTAAGCTCAAAGAATTCAGGGTTCTTCAGCTCCGCTTGAAGGTCAAACCCTGGGTACATCTGCTTGACCTGTTCGCTCTGCTCTACAAGGGTCTGGAAGTGCTTCTGTATCTGGGCTTCCTGCATCCGTTCCGCTTGCATCTTGTCAAGGTTAGCTTTCTCGCCTTGCAGCTTCTTCATTTCCTTGAGCGTTTGGACCGGGATGCCCTTCTGCAGCGCTTCATCCTCGTAAAGTGAATCATCGTCCGTGATTTTGTTGACAAGACCCTCAATGTCGCCATCTTTCAGGCCATGCTTCTGGAACAGGGCTTCAAGCGCGGGGGTGAGCTTGTTCAGCTTTTCTTCCGCTTCCTTACTGTTCTTCAGCCGTTCCTTGACGATTGCGCTTGTCGCCTTGCCAAAGTCGTCCTTGTAATCGCCCTTAATCAATTCCTCAAATGTTGGCTTCGTGCTTGCGGCAGGAGAAGTCTGCCCTTCCGGTGGCTTCTGCCCTTGTGCGGGTTGTGCCGGCGCAGTTTTAGTCTGCTCGGCGCCCGGCGTTGGTACAGAATACTTCCGGCCCGTTCTCGATTTGAATTCCATCCCGGCGGCGGATGGACCCTTTACGCCCGCTGCAGCGTTCCCTGCGGCCCCGGCTCCGTCTGCGCCCGCTGGACCTGCGCCTGCGTTGCCTGCTGCCCCATCAGCGAATAGCTGCAATACCAGTTTCATCATGTAAAAACCCCCTCTGTCCGTTGTGGTGGACGATTCCACTAACAACATAGAGGGGGCAGCGTTAAAATATCAGTCCCGGTGTGAAAGTTAGTTTATAGCAGACGCTATATCACTTTATAGCAGACGCTATACCTAAGCCCATAAGTGCTTCAGCGCTTCTGTTTTGTTGGGGATATTGCCACACACGGCAGCGCCTTGCTTGTGGCACGCGGGGCATTCAATATCTTCATCCAGGCAATCAAGCGGCCTGACGCTCATGTAAACGCATCCGCAATGAACGCATTTGACATACGAAAACTTATAGCCCAGCTTCTTCATAATAGTTTCACCTGTGCACCTGCGCCGTTTATCCGGTCGGTTGCAATCTTGAAATATCCCTCGTCCAACTCTATCCCGATGAAGTTGCGCCCAGTATTCACACACGCCACGCCTGTACTGCCTGAACCCATGCAGTTGTCTAATACTGTTTCACCTTCGTTGGTGTAAGTTTTAATTAAATATTCAAGCAAGGCAACTGGCTTTTGTGTTGGGTGAACATATTTACCATCTACACCTTGCGTGATTATTGTTTTAGGATATTTGTGTGTTCTGATTATTGCTTCGCTCTTGCCTGTTGTTTTCCCACCCATAATAGATGTTCGGCTCGATTCCATTGATTTACCCCGTTGGGGTTTATCCATCAAAATCATTTGTGGGTTGTATTGAATCTTACCTTGCCCAAACACAATAATATTTTCATGCTGTGCCATTGGTCTGATTTTAGCGACTAAATGTCCTCTGCCTGTTATTTTGTCCCATACCCAATCATACTTATACTGTTTAATGTTGCTCATTCTCAATGCGCTTGAAAACGGCTCACTTCCAAACAGCACTATCGCCCCGTTGCCCTTTATCACCCGCTTGTACTGCGCCCACAAAGGCTCAAACGGTATCACGGTGTCCCACTTGCAAGCGGTTGTGCCATACGGCAAGTCGCATAGTATCAGGTCGATTGAACCGTCAGGAATACCCTTCATCACTTCCAGACAGTCGCCTTGCATTAGCTTAATCATGCTTAATCCGGCTGGCTCGCCTGCGCGGTCCGTTCCCTGGCGTTCCTCATGCTCGCGTGTTCCTTTGGCCTTTCGGGGTTGGGCCGTGTAAACTCCGGCTTTGTCCCGCCGCCTGGCGCCGCGATTCTGCCTTGTGGCTGCTGCGGTCCTGCCTTCCCTGGTTGCCCTTGCTGTCCTTCCGGCGCTATGCCAAGCATCTGCAGCAATGCCGGCATATTCTCCGGCTCATAGCGCTGTGTCAGCTCCATGACTATCTGCGTCATCATTGTGAGCTGTTTCATCATGGTCTGGTTCTGCATGACCTTCTCCAGCGTTTCCTCACGCCCAGGGAAGTCCATCATCTCCAGCATCGGCACTACCATGTCGGCCATCTGCGGGTTAAATACGCCCATGCCAAAGAGCTGGATAGCCATATCGTTCTGCGCCTGGCGGCTGAAAGGTGTCTGCTTTGCCGCCCGGACCTGAATATCAAACACGGGCAGGCGGAATCCCATGTTCACGCCAAACTCTGTACCCTGCGGCTGCTGCTTGATGCGCTGGTTGGAATACAGGATATAATCCTCTACCCCTGATTGACCCAGGATGCGGAAGGTCCTGGGAATGTCATAGAACTGCCGGATGCGCTCAATGACCATCGTTACAATGCGCCCATATGCCCGGTATGTGCCTTTGGTGCTGGCCTTGCTGGACCGCCCGGCGGCTTCCTGGGCCGCTGCCTGCCCCGCTGCCGTGGTCATGCCGCCTGTTCCGCCATTGAGCACGTCCTGGTTGCCGGTCGTAAATTTCATTTCTTCCAGCTTGGATTCATAGATGCTGATGTAGTTGCCGGACAACGGTATGACCTGGATAGGCACAACGTTGTTTGGCGTGATTGCGCCATCCACATGGACAAGGGGCTTTGTCCAATCCGCAAACTCGGTTTCGTTCACGTTACCGGATTTGTCAATGAAATAGCGCGGTGTAGCAGACATAACCGCGTTCTTCACAAGCTGCTGGCCCAGGAGGTCAATGCTCTCCTGGGGGGATTTGCCAATGTCAACGTATCCCATGCCTGCCGGCGAACCCTCGACCGGGAACAGCGGGTCAAACACATACGGATACAGCCCATCGTCATACCAGCCTTGCGTGGCCAGCTTCGGGTTGTTCTCGGAAGCGAACAGGATTTCCTCACCAACGAACTTGCAGTAGTGCAGCACCATCTTCTGCGTTTCCTGCCCGTCCTGCCCCTTAATAATGACCATGCGCTTGTAATACCAGTCAATGACAAGGCTCTTGTTGACAAGGCTTACCGTGTCATCGTGGATGTACTGCGATATGTCGCTGCCCCCGCCCTTCTTCAACCTGCCTTTGAGCTGCGGGTACTGTTCTTCCAGCACGTCATTGTCAATCACGCTGGCATGGAAGAAGTTGCGTGAATCCTGAATATCCTCAATGCCAGGCTCCCAGAACAGGTTAAGCAGGTCTGCCTTCTTGACCGCCACATCGCCCAGGCCGTTGTGCTTGTTCTTGTCCCAGAACACTCCGTACACGGCTGTACCCACGCGCAGTTTCTTCCAGCCATTATCACTGAAGGTCTGCTCAAAGCCGTTTTGCTCCATGACCAAAGGCACAATCTTGGAAAGGCTGTACGCTTCCTGCTTATCGTCCTTGACCCTGGGCAGCATAATCGGCTCCGGATACGCTTCAATCAGGTCGGCCTGCTTCCCCATGAGAACATTAAACAGCCATGCAGAGCGCGGCTGCGCATCGTTCTCGTTCCCGGTGGGCTTGCCTTCCTTCGCCATTTCTTCCCAGGAGCGCATACGATACCATTGCTCCGACGCGATAACGCGCCGTTCCAGGCTATTCTTGCCTTCCTTGTACTCCTGCATGACGCTCCGGGCCTTCTTGACAACGCCGCTGTCTACCCTGACAGGCGCTTGCATGCCCGCTTCCGGCTGTGCGTAGGGCGCTGTCATGCCGTTCTGCCCTGGTTGTAAGCTCATACTATACCCCTCTCCTTGTTGGATTGTTGCGTGTGTACTGGTTCAGCGGGTCGAACAGTAAAGGCTTCTCGTTGATTATCGCTGCAGGCTTCATCGGGCGCGTCATGCACATATAGCGCAGCGCATCAGCCAAATGGTCCTCTAAATCGCTGTCAAGGTCCTCAACAGAATGCAGGTCATACATCTGCAGGGGAATGGTCCTGATAAGGTTCTGGCAATTCTTGAAAATATACAGGCCAGGGTATCCTTCCTCGTTGAAGTGAAGCCTGTACTGGCATTGCATCCAGCCGGGTATGCGGTTGTTGTCTGCCTTTTGGAAGTGTACGCCGTAACTGGCGGCTACTTCCTGGGTGGATATGCCTGTACCGTCCTTCTTGGCCCATATCGCCGGGTCTGCCACGCCAATGATATGTCTGCCTTTCAGCCAGGGATGCGTGGTTTCAATTTCGTGTATCTTGCCGTAGAGCTGGTGGTCCGTCCACCTGATGCCTACGTTGGGTTCGCCTGTCCAGGTATAAAGCTCCATGATGGCGTATAGCGTCCCATCACGGTCAACGGCAAACCATATCGTAGCGCTGGGCGCATTGCTCCCCCAATCGTGCGCCCTGTAGATGGTCCAGGTGGCCGGCTCCCCTTTGCTCATGTCAAACGGCTCAATAACGTGCGTCCATTGCCGGCTGGCGTACTG
Organism: Candidatus Micrarchaeia archaeon; assembly: GCA_041653315.1. Lineage (NCBI taxonomy): Archaea > Nanobdellati > Microcaldota > Candidatus Micrarchaeia > Candidatus Micrarchaeia archaeon. The sequence goes on from JBAZFO010000011.1 coordinate 23,453, forward strand.
TTCGGGGATGTTCTTGAAGGATTCAAAAAATTGGCCCAGGTACACATCCCAATTCCCATTGAGCCAGGCTTCCCTAATCTTGGGCGGCAGCGCTTCCAGGTACTTGATGTAATCCGGGTCCTTGCGCATCAGCACCAGGTTGTCCGTTACCCTTGATGGGATGAATACATAGTCAGCAGGGTCCTCCTTGCCCTCAAAACGGCCCTCTATGAGCCGCTTGATATAGCCATGCCCCTGACCGCCTGGGTTACAGGTGATATAGAATCTATGCGGAAAGCTGTTTACGCCGCGATTGGTGGCCATGAGCGCCTTGATTTGATACTCCGTGAGCAATGTGCCTTCGTCAATGAACTCAATGTCATACTCTGCGCCCTGCATGGGGTCTAAATCCGCATCGTTGGCGCAATACATAAAGCTGATAGTGCTGCCGTTGAAGAAGGTCATTATCTTTTCTTTGTCGCTGTACTTGGCTATCTTGTAGCACTTCCGGCGCAGCTGGGTAATGTGATTCCTTGTCAGCTCCGGATAGCTCTGGCGTACAATCAGCACACGGATACCGGGATACTTCAGGCAAAGGCGTATTGCCTTTGTCCTTACGCTCCAACTATTGTGCGTAGGTATGAAGCTATTGCCCGCCAAATATAGATGGTCGGGAGAATCTATTGTTATGCATCGCATCGGTGCTACCCCAACATCAACAGCCTCAATGATATACCTATGCTTTGTGGTGAACCTTGTAGCCATTACAAGACGCTCTGCTTTGCGTTGACAACGGAATATAGCGCAATTTGCCATAAAAATGATTCTATATTTTGGGCCGCAATCTCTTCCGTACAGCGTTGCCCGGCCCTCTGTTATCGTGCATTTAATACCTATTGACTTAACAAGGTGTGCCATCCCTTCTATCAGCGCTTTGTTTGTGTTTGTAAACTCGCAGCCACCGTCTTTGTTGCAGTTTCCGTCTGTATCCATCATCCCTTGAATAAGCGCTAAGCGCTGTTCCGGTGAAGCCCATAGGTATTCATCTGGTATATGCTTGTTGCCCAATACGCCCATTTTACGCAGTATCCCAACCAGCCCGATTATGTTGTATGTGTACTTGGCCTTCCACTTTCGCACTTCAAACCCGCTGTCCTCAAAGGCTCTATGTAATCCGTCTGCGGTTGTGAAACTGCCAGAAACGCCCGTTCCGTCTCCCAGCCATAAACCAAGCAAATACGGGTCAAGCGGCAGCTCCCTTTGTGGTGTTTGAAGGGGGGCGCACGCCGGAATAGAATGGTTCACTTCTCTTCCGTTTTGCACTTTCAGAGTTGCAACTATCTCGGCGGTTGTTTTAACACTTCCTGTCGGTAAAGGCAAATAGGGATATGCCCGGGTTGCGTTTTCCTCTGCCAGGTCTGGCCTTTTGCCCGTTCCCCTTGACGGCCTGCTTGCTCTGCGTTTCTCCCTGTATTCATCCGTTCGCTTGACAAGGTTTACCCTGTCGCTCTTGTCGTATGTCAGCCATAAATGCTCATCATTGCTGACAAGCTCGCTTCCATCGTCAAACACAAACTTCCACGCCTTGTGTTCGTTTATCTGGCTCACTTCAAGCACTTTGTATGGCTTCCCGTCCATGCCAAACACTTCCATGCCCGGAGATATATCGCCCATCCTCACCCACCCATCAGGTGTAGGAATAGGCGTGTCCACGTGAAGCTCTTTCCCCCCACCTCTTGCGCCGCCAAATATGACAATGCGGTGCTTCTCTTTCATGAAAAGCATCTGCTTCTCGTTAGGCACTCCAAACCGGATATTCACTTCGTTTGCGGCTATAACACTCAATCGCCCCAATCCTCCGCATCCGGGTCCACAATGATGTTGATGGTCTTTGGCCCCTCGTTGTGCTGCTGTGCGTCCATATCCAGGCGCTTCTTCTCTATCTCAACGCGCTCTCTCTCTATCTCTACCTTGTCATGTGAATCTTTCCACATATCGCGTTTCCGGTTCTTCAGCCAGTAGATTTGAGCCGTAACATCAGGGATAACCAGCTTTGTAATAACCTTCGTTACAACAATTTCCCATTTCTCTTTCTTTGTCTTATGGTCAAAGCCGGTCACAACTCTTTCACGCCATGTTTCCTCATATTCATAGCCCAATGCGCGTTTGAGCAAAGCATTTTCAACCAGAATATCAACAACCTGCTTGCCTTCTTTTAGGGCCGCCGATAACGCCGGAAATTTCTCTTTCCAAAATCGAAACGTTGAATAAGCAACACCGCATTTTTGGGCGATGTTCTTGTCTATAATTCCATCTCTCGCCCACGCCTTTATGCACAAAAGACCATCTTCTGACAGCCAGTAATCATATTTAGCCATTTGTGTATTCCCATTTGTAGCGCCCCGCTGTATTGCGATGCTTCTGCTTTTTGCAACACGCCGTTATCACCGTTTTCGATATGCTTAACGCATCCCCGGCATCTTTGGCTGAATCCCATACCTTTATCAATTTCCCATCAATGCCAAGCTGGGTCACCTTAACCTTCCGGGCGTTAGCCCTTTTCTTTATCAGGTCTGCCGTTTGGTGTGTTCCAAGCCTAATTTCGCTTAGTATTTTCTTTGTTTCTTCGGTGTGTCTCCTGCCGTAAAAAGGGTTATCCGCCCCCGTGCATTTCCCTTTGAGAGCATTTCTGATTTTCTCCCTCGTTTCTTTGCTTAATACATCACACGCCTGGCCCCCTTCCTGGATGTTGTAGCCATATCTTTTGTCGTTTGTCTTGTGCGCCGCTATAAGCTCTTTTTCTTTTAGCTCTGCGGCTGATTTTGACAGCCCGGCGCTAACAATGTTGTGCCGCACGCTCTCCCACCCATGTTTGCTTATCGCATTTTTTAAGTGGTCGTTTACTTTATAGCCTTTCCCGTTTCTCCATCTGTTCTGAATTCTCTGCATGGTTATTCCTATGTACTTCTTCCCGTTAGGAAATACATGCTCATAAACCGTGTAATTTCCGCCATCTGCCAGCAAGAGTAGCCCGTCCTCGGTCAACCAGCGTTCATACTTCCCTTTAGCGCCTGGCTTTTCGCGGACCGGGGGCTGCCCGCTGTCTGATTTCTTCATACTCCCCTCCCCACATCATTCAATCACGGCACTCCGGCTAATATCAGTCCCGGTACTAACAACAATAAAAACATCATTAAAACATATTTATATGTTGACTTACTTTAAAGTATGTGTATAATGAGAGTATCAAAACAAGGAGGCAAGGAAATGAGCAACGTGTACAACAAATATGAGGACTTCTACAATGCCATGATTAACGCGGGTCTTACGCAGGCCGAAGCAAGCGCGGCAGTTAATGCCAAGATGAATGAGGACGCAATGGCCGAACGGTTTCCGGACAACGACTAAGTATTCTTGGCCACAGGCCGGGCCGGACGGCTAAATCCGGCAGAAAGGTACACCATGAAAAAAATCATTGAGGGCAAAAAGTACGACACAGACACAGCAAAGCTCATCGGTGAGAACAGCAACGGCGGCAGTTGGAACGACTTCAGACACTTCGAAGAGGAACTGTACCAAAAGAAAACGGGTGAGTTTTTTCTCCACGGAAAAGGCGGCCCTATGACGAAGTACTCCCGCCAGGTTGAACAGAACAGCACATCGGGCAGCGAGAAAATCATCCCGCTGTCTTTTCAAGAGGCCCGCGAATGGGTGGAATCCCATATGGAAGCTGAAGAGTATGAAAACCTGTTCGGTAAAATCGAAGAGGACGAGAGCAAAACCATCGTCACGCTGTACCTCACGCGCGGCCTGATTGAGCGCCTGCGTCGGGAGAGCCAGGAGAAAGGCGTGGGCCTGTCCGCGCTGATTGAAAGCAAACTCGGATAAACTGCAAAACTTCAAATAAAAAGCGGCCCCCGGCACAAGGGGGCCTTTGTTTTTCATACACGGATTAACCTGTGTATTTTGCGTGAGGATGTTGTGCCTATTCTTTCTTCACATCGTGACCACCACCTTTCATCTCCTTAGGAAGCGCCTGTGCAATCATTCTTTTCGCAGTATCCCATTGCGCTTCTTTAATTCTTTCCACAAGTCCTACGCTTTCAAGGACCGCTTGAAGTTGCTCGAATGTTTCAACAATTCCTAATATAATCCAGTCATGAATGCAGGGGTCGGGTTGGTTCATTTTTGCGTCTGAATAGCCTCTGAAGTAGTCCAGCAGCGCCATAACTCTGCCTTGGCCCCTGGGACCGCCGTACAGGATTTCATTCTTCTTATCCAGCCTTCTCTTGGTCTGTTCAAGGCTGTCTTTGACCTCGTCCGCGCACTTCTGCATGAAGTCAGCGCCATGATACGGGCCGTCCTGTGCAACGGAGCGCTTCTCTGACCCCATCAAGCGTCCTAACTCCGCTGCACTCTGCTTCATGGCTTCATTGAAACCAGGGATGTCATTCAGGCTCTTGTAGCTGTCCGGGGAGCCGTAGGGTTTAACCTCTGCCAATTCTCCTGCAATGTAAATCCTCCTGGGCCGTTTGCCCCACAGCGCTCCACGCAGCGCCTTCTTCTTATTCTTCATTCGCTTCTCCCTTCCCCAGCGCTTCCAGTGATTCAGCCAGGTAATCCGCCGCTTGCGAGCTTATTTCAATCGTGAAAATCCTTTTGTTCGGGAACTTGTTCCGGGCTTCCCTCAATACCTTGGCTACTTCCCGCACTTCATCTTTTGCCCGTTCCGTGTTGTCCATGTCCTTCTCCTTTTCGATTGCTTTGGGGTTTAATGCATCCCTGGCTGTGATGTAGGCCTTTATCTTTTCTTCTTCTGTTTCGTTTATTGGCCATAGCATCATGGTGCTGCCGGTGCAATCAGAACGCGGGGCGCACACTCCTTTTATGGCATCGTCAAAGAATTTGAACGCATCTTCCCGGCTTAGTCCTTCAATCTTCTTCATGCTATACTACCTCCGTTATTTTTACCCACACACACGGGCTGCCGTAAAACTTGCTCACCTGTGCGTGTACAATCTGTGAATCGTCATTGTAGGCAATCCCGTTCAGCGCATCAGACACGATTTTTCCAACATTGTCCCAATCCGGGCGCTTGGTCGGCAGCGCATTTTCGGGCAGTTTCTTTTTCGGTCTTGCAAAGTACGCCGCAATCTCCATATCCACAGCTCCCTCAAACCTCGGCCCCTGATAGCACAGTTTGATAAGGTTTTCATAGTTCACTGTCTTTTGTGGCGTGTAGGTATGCTTCCCTGTGAACCTTGGCCTTTGCTTGGCGCATGGAGGGCCGGGGATGGTAAATTCGTAGGTCATGAGCTTCCCTCCTTCAACCGCCATATCACTATGCCTTCATCGGTGACTATCTTCTCGTACAGGCTTAGCGGGGCCGTAGTCCAGCCAATGCGGTATCCGCGCAGACCAACGGCTTTATGCTCGTCAAGAATTGAGCGCACTATCTTCACGGCCGTATCAAACAGCTCTTTCGCATCTTCCGCTATGTCCCCGGTCATAACTGCGTCAATACCGTGCTGGCAGACGATACCAGGCTCTTGCTTTTCGTTTTGCATATTACCTCACCCTCAACACGGTCAGCCCGCCGTCAATCGCCAGCAAACTCACCCGCAGCCCGCCGAAATATTCCGTGACATGTCGGGCGGCAATCGCCTGCCCGGAGTACGGTTTCCATTTCCCAGTGTTCAAATCTAATGCCAATCCATTCCTACGCACCAGTTTGAGTTCCGTGTTCCCTGGTACTGTCCACGGCCCAAGCAGCAGCCGCGTTACCTCTGCCCTCGCTGACTCGGCAAAGCGCAGTCTGTCGGGCATGGAAAGCACCGTCCCGGCGTGAACGAGTTTCCCGAATATGCCCCTTTCGCCGTTGCCGTGTTCCTGTCTGCCGTTGCTGATGTTCAACTCGCTTGCGAAAATGACGATTTCGCTGTCAAGCATCCCCTCGATTTCGTCAGAAATAATGGCTTCAAGGGTGTAAGCGTGGGCGTTGAGGGCGGTAAGGATGGTGATGAGCGTTAGGATTAACAGGGTGTACAGTAGCTTTTTCATTTGAATTCCTCCGGCATCTTGTCGCTCACATGTTCGTTTGCGTAAAAGCATTCATCATGATGGTATGTCAGTCTGTTTTCTTTGATGTCGTATATTACACCCGCTTCCCATATCGGCATCAATTTTCCGCAGTATGAGCAAACAACGGCTCTCCCTTTCGCTTTGCGCAGGATATTCGCCCTTTCAATCGCAAAGCCCAACGCTTTATCAAACCTTTTTGCCCGTCTGTTGAAAAACCACTTCTGGATGCTTTTGATAATCATTTCTCCACCTCCGGCAGAGCGGGCAAGGGGAGCCAGTAGACATAGCCCTTTTGTGTAAATTCATCTCTCATCTTCTGCGTCTGCTTTTTTGCCAATGACCAACCCGCTTGCTCTATCAATTCTCCGCTTTCGTTTTCTCCAACGCATATAGTTAATCCGTCACTTTCCACAGGCACCCTGTCAGCCGTCCGAATCCAGACGGGGACGGCGGCGAGTTCCAAAGCCTGGATAATGTCATATACAAGCGTACCAGAAACAAGCGTTGATGCACCCGTGCTTTGGATATGCCATTGCATAACCCTGTCAATCAATTTCTGGGTTTCTTCCCTGTTCATGCGTCCCTCCTTAATCCCATAGCGGTGTCCCACTCGTCCCAGACTAATTCTGCTTCGGTTGAATTACCGCCATTCATGTCACAAGCAGAACAGAGGATGTGATACCATCCGTAACTGTCATGCTCCAATTTTGCCTTGTTCCCGCACCCGCACAGTGCGTGTCCGTGTTCGTCCACCTTGGGCTTTTGTGTTGGGTGATAGATTTCAAGGTTTTCAAACTTCAGATGCGCAATCCTCTCAATCGCATCATTCGGTGTATGCCCGTCCCATTTCGGCGCTTTTTCCAATTCACGGCAATCAAACAATCCCCAATACGGCTCAATGTCATAATGGTATGTCGCTTGCCCTTTCGGGGTTTCAATGCCAACGATAAACATCCCGTCATACATCGTGCCATCGTCATGCTGTTTGGATTTCCATGAGCGAGCCTGAAACAAATTGACAATCACGCTGAACAGCAACGCCCGGTGATGGTACAATTCGTTGAATGTATGGTATCCGTCCGATGTTTCGCCGTTTACAGCCTTGGGCGGCGAGGGCGGCGAGGGCGGTTTGAAACGCTTCCCGCCAATCATCTTCCAAAAAGTGTTTGTCTATCAGGTAATTCAGCACCTTCGCCGATCTTCTTTTTGCGCACCCTCGGTTTCATGCCTTTTCCCCCTTCGTCAGCTTGATTTATTTCTCCAACTCAATCGGCTGCACTACCGTAATCGTCCCGTCCATTTCCACAATCGGGTAATCGTAGGTGGGTTTATCCGTGTAGATGCGGTGCGGGTTCAGGTAGTCAATCATGCCCCGTCACCAGCCTGTCCAGTGTCACGCCCAGGTTTTGGGACATCGCCAGGGCCGCAGGCAGGGAAGGCATAATCTTGCCGCTTATCCACTTTGAGCAATGGAATCTGTCTACCCCCATCAGCCCCGCAAGCTGTGAGCCGTTTATGCCGTTTAGTTCCAGGTTGTCCCTGATTTGGTTCGTCAGGTTCGCCTTGACAATCGCTTCTGCTTCCTGTCGGTTCATAGAGTTCCCTCCTTCAGTTCTCTGGCTTCTGCCAGCAGGTCAATGCCGGTTTCGTACATCCCCGGCTGTTCCGGCCCCTGGTCATAGTCCTGGAAGGCGTTCTTGCGCTTCGGCCCTGCTCCATCAACGCCCCACTTGCCCCGGGCGCATTGCCGTATCTTCAGGTTCCAGTCCTTCCACTTGTTCTTGTTCCCGTTCCCCTGCGCTGATTCGTCCAGGTACTTAATGCAGCGCGCCAGTTCCGTTTCCCCCAGGTCTGCCAGCAGGCGGGTATGTTCCTCGTCCGTTAACCTGACCCAGCCGTATTCTCCGTGTTTACGGTGAGGGGGCGTGGGCCTCTTACGTTTATCTTCTTCTGGTTCTTTATCTGGTTCTGGTTCTAGTTCTAGTTCTGCTGAGCTAACATTAGCTTTACTGTTAGATTTACTGTTAACTTTACCGCTTGTTATCAGCCTTTGCTTCTCGCGGTATCCCTCCATGTATTTCCTCATGTATTCATTCTTTTGTTCAAGTTTATCAAGGCTTTGATGTTTGCCCCATTTCGGTATAGTCAAGGTGGCGTTGATAATCTCAACCATGCCGAATTTTTCAAAGGTGGTAAGCGCAAGTCGGACAATCTGCAAAGGCATTCTGAAAATTGCCGCAAACATTTCTTCTGTATAGGGTATCTTTTCGTTAATGATGAACACTCCTGAATTGTTTTGTTTCCCGGCAAGGCATAGCAACTTGAACCATACCGTTACAACCGCATAGCCTTCGGGCATTTGCTCAATCAACAGAATCTTTTCATCATCGAAAATGTCAACGGCAATCTTAATCCATTTCACATCTGCCATATCAGACCTCTCGCCCCGCTTCTTCCGTCAGCCCTCTTTCCAGCCTGGATGCATGGCGCTTGGAATACAGGGTTTGTGTTGTCGGCTTCACTTCCGAAAGGTCCTCGCTGGTCTGTTTAATCATGTAGGCGCGTACTTCCTCAATGGTGATACCGCATATGGCGGCGATGTCCTCATAGCTATCGCCAGCAATGTAGTGATTCAGGAGCGTATTCTCGTGTTTGCTCATGATGCCACCTGCTTGTATTCCCTAAGCTGGCCATCATCTGTAATTTCAATTTGGCCGGGAATGGGCGGCTCAGGGGAAGGCTTATTGTCATTCGTCTTTTTGTTTACATCGTGCATATCAAGAATATCGCTGACCTCAACGCAGAACAGGTCGACAGCATCGTTTACGCTCATGTTCTTATAGCATTCGTCACACACGATACAATCTCCGCTGTCTATATCCCAATACTCTGCGTCATCTGGGACTTGCTCGCCGCACATACAGCATTCCGGAGAGGGCTTTACTCTGTCTGTCATAGCTGTGTACCCGTGACAAGTTGTTCTTCAGAGATACCAGCCTTGCGCAATTCGTCAATCCAAATGGCTTTTACTTCTTCGGAGCAATGCGCCATTGCGTCACTCCATTTAGCGGGACGGTCATGCTCCATTTGAAACTTTACTTGATAATAAAGAGACTGAGCGTTGTGCGGCATTTCGGGCGCGTGGACTACGGCGCACTCCGGGCAGGTTCCCTTTTTGGCCGGCATCAGCATCATTTTCCCGTCTGTCATGGTCATCCTCCTTTATTCATTAAGGCCCCGTAGCTGACCCTTTTATGGTTTATCCCCTGGAAAAATCAGCGTAGCCATGCGCTTGAAAAACAGGGGGCCACAGGACAGCGCCAATGAGAGGTGTTACTCATTAGGTTACGGTTGTACCGTCAGGGCCGTCATACTTAGATTGAACCGCCTTGTATACCTTGCATTGCTTGAAGTCCCAGGTTGCGCAGTATTTCAGGAAGAAGCGGTCAGAATCAGGGCGCCTGCGAAAGACGAGTTTTACAGACAGAGCCGGTTCCTCCGGGGCCTCGCAGGTGATATAGACCACCTGATACCCTCGAAAGAAAGGGCATTTTGCGTCGCCCGCAGCGCGTCCTGACCCTGCGCCTGGCATTGGTTAGGTTAAAGTTGCGTCTGTCAGGAGGGAAACAGGGGTTATCTCGCCGGTTTCAGCGTCCACGCTCCCATCTGCCTGGATAGGCGGCGGCGGGAACGGCGTATCATCCACAATGGCGGCATCGGCAGCGTCAGCGTTCTCATAGTTGACCGCGTTCTGCATTTCGATGGACATAATGCCCCACTTGGACAGGAGCGCCTTCAGGACGGTTTTCTGGAACATTTCGTCCCTGAATTTGGACCAGATTTCATTCCCGTGTTTGAAGGAATCAGAGAAGGTCTGCGCGTGTTTCAGCGCCTTCTCCAAGCTCCAATACAGGGTCTTGCTGAACCCGTTGACGGTCCGGATATAGGCGAAATACCCAATGACAACATCGGATGTAGGCTCTCCGGATATGTCAATATCTCCGCTGATTTTGTCGATGACCTTCAGCTCGCCCTCATAGACGTTTCCCGCGTTAATTGAAGCGTAGGCCCCTGTGCGCTGTGCAAGCTGAACGTAGCCTTTTGTCCCTATCTGAAAGACAGGGGTCATAACGCCCTTCACGCGCCGGGGAATCACCCACGCAAAGCCCAGGCTCTTTTCAATGGGCAACTTGAGGACAGCGGCCTTGACCGCTTCCTTGTACACGGCCTGCGGGTCGCATTGCTGAAGATAGGTATCAGACGAGTACAGGGTAATCAGGGAAGCGATAAAGCTCCCGGCATTTTCTTTGAGGACGCTTTCAAGCTGCTTCTTGACGCTTGCCATGCTCACGATTTCGCGCATGATGTTGGTCTTGCTCTTGGCGGCTTCAGCGGCCTTTGCGTTGGTATCCGTGGCCTGCTGAATCACGCTGGTATTCTTAAGGGGAACAGGGGCCGATTCCGGCTTCGCTTTGTTCTTGGGTTCCGAAAAGGTATTCTGATAGTTCTCTGTCATTGTGGTAACCTCTTTCTTTTATTTAATCAGTTGTACATTTGCGGGGTAGGCTTCCAGCAGGTCCTTCGCGCCTTGCATGAACACATCGAGGATGACTTTGGCATCGTGGTTCAGGTCATGAGGGTTAACAAAAACCCACATACGCCCATCAGCCTGGTCGAAAACCGGCTTAACCTTTGCCACAGATTCAAGCGCGTTGGCGCAGGTGATGGCCAGGAAGGATACGGCGGCGCATACCAGGTCATTTCCTATCGTTCCCGCCCCGGCATGACCGACCACATCAAAGCCCGAATACTGGCCGTCAATGGTCAATGCTTGAATTGTGGTCATGCCTGCGCCTTGTTCTTCTTGGCCCTGAACGTCCGGTAGGTGCTGGTCTTGACGCAATCGCCAAATGCCTGGGGGTACGCCCTTAGTAACTTGTCCTTGTCAATCGTCGTGCGTTCTTGCGGCAAATATGACGCGCTCCATGTCTGCGCCTGCGCCCTTGCTTTGTCGCCCATTTTGGCAATGATTTGTTGCTTCAGCTCGTCTTTATCTTCCTCATAGGATTTAATGATTCCGCTGATGCGCTCGTATTCTTCAAACAGCGGGTCGGTATCTGGAATCAGGGCAACGTCATCGATAAAGAGTTTGTTATCCAGTACAGCCATCGCGGATTCAGAACCATCCGGGGCGGGAGGGATTTTTGGTATGATGTGCTGCTCCCAGAAGTCACGCTCTGCGCTCATCAGGGCTTCAATTTCTTTCTCGTCACGGTCTATAACGAAGGTGTAAAAGGCTGTGTTGAGGACCAGGACGGCAAGATAGGCTCTTTCGTACCCGCTTATGGCAAGGTAGTGTTGGCATTGACAGTAGTATTGCGGGGGAATCTCTCCGTTTTTGAAGTCTGTTTTGTTCCAGGCTGATGTAGTTTTCACTTCTAATAAAGCAGGCTCTCCCACTACTTTGCGGTCAAGATTTGCCAACCCCCACTGGTATTTTTCATTGAAAAGAACTGCATTTACCCGCTGCACCTTCTTTCCGGTGGCCTCTGACCATCGCCCTGCAACATAATCTTCCAGTTCGCGCCCTTCCCTCATGGCTTCTGAATCTTCCTTCTCCGGCATCAGGCCCATCTTGTCGGCGTAAAGATAGAGTTTGCTTGAGAAAGGGTTTAACCCAACCACTGTAGCCGCGTCGGACCCCCCCAACCCCTTACGGCGCAACTCCAACCATCCATCCCGGTCATCCGGGTCATAAGGTATGCGAATTACCTTTGATTTTATTTCAGACATTTTGCACCCCTTCTTTGATGTGTTTCCACCTAGCTCCGGAACGAATTTTGTATATCGCTTGTGGTTTAACCCCATACTTCGGGGCAATGTCTTTCGGGGCTTCGTTTGATTTTCGTATTGCAATAACGTCATCAACCGTCAGTTTAGACCCTCCGTTTTTCTCCCCTTTGTTGTTCCTCCCTTTGTTTTTACAGTCGAGCGAATTGTCTTTGTCTGTACCGGGGAAAAGATGATTGGGGTTGCAGCAAATAGGGTTGTCGCAATGATGTAGAATGTGTTTCCCTTGCGGTATTTCTCCAATGTAAATTTCATATGCCAAGCGATGCACATACTGGGGATGCCCGTAAACGCTCATCTGTGCGTACCCGTTTTTGTTTTTTCCGCCAGTCCAATTCCAACATCCATCAGTCTTTTCTAACTTCGCTTCAAACCGTTCCAGCAAGGTTTTCATTTCTTTCCCTCCTTGTCCATGAAGTCAAAAATCGCTTTCCAACCTATTGCTGAATCATGGTCTGCCGGTTTCTTCACCATGAAATACGGCTCCGGATACGTCCCGTCCTCAATGCCTTTCTTCATTGCGTCCATTTCAATGTCGAAAACTTCAACCTTCCCCGGCTTATGACCGCCCGCTTGGGCCGAACGGTCTGCAAAGGAGAACATGAGCTGGGCTATTGCCCTGTAAAGACTTGTTGTGTCGCCTTCTTTGTAGGTGGCGATGTATCCGCTTTCGTTCATTTGCTCTTGCCCTTCTGCTCCTGCTCCATCCTCTGCAGCATCATTGCCTTCTCCGCTTCGTCAAAGGTGGATTCGATGATGTTCCGCAGCGCCGGCACGTCCTTTTCTTCCATGTTTGCGCACACCATCAGGATTGCCATCCGGACCGTCTGCCAGCGGGGGAGCTGCCCGACCATGTAGGGCCGGATTTCTTCTTCCTTGTTTTTCGCGCAGACGATTAAAGCTCCGTCACAGACAATCCTGTTCATGGCATCGGGATTTCCCAGTTCGTTGATGGTCACCTTGAACTTCTTGACTGACATTATTTGACCTCCTAATCTCTGCTTTTGTTCGGTAAAACAAACTCCACGCTGATAGGCATTTTCCAGGTATCCACGGCAGCTTTTTCTACGGTTTCAAGGAATTGCGCTGCCATGTTCTGCTGGAATCTTTGCGTCCTAAGCTGGTGCAACAGTTCTGCCTTTAATGCGGGAGCGTGTTCCTTAACCATCTGCATAACAGCTTCCTTGACGGTATCCGTTACTACCCTCTTTGCCAGCCAATTCAGATAAGGCTCAGAACGGTATTCATCGCGGGTAATCTTCCCGTCAGAATCCACCTTCTGATTGATGGTCCTGTCAATCGCCTGCCTGACCAGTTCAGCCGGGTCACCAAGCGATTTTACCAGCGCAGCGTTTACAATGTCCTGTACCGCTGCCTTGAGGAAGTTTTGGTCTATGTTTAGACCAACATCAACAATTTTTGTGCTTTCCACTATCCCCTCCACCCTTCTTTTTCGTAGTAGTGATTCGCCCGGTACTCCTGGTTTTCCAGGTACATGAGCCATTGAGCTTCCGTGATGCGGGCCATCTTCTTATGTTCCCTGGTCCGGTCCAGCCAGCGCAGGTAACGGGCCAGCAAGCGGTTCCTGGTGATGCGTCTTTTCATTTGTCACGCTCTCTTTCGTAAAGGTCATCGTAGAACTCGCTTAGGTCCTCCGGCTCGGCCTGTTCCGCTGGGTCATAGCCGGTAAAGATGGCGTTATCTGGCATCAAAGCGGTTCACCCTTTCGTAGTGCTGGTCGTCCTGGATAACGAAACGCGCCTTTGCGGTGGGCTG